>NZ_JBEZGX010000003.1:0-49637 GCF_040650235.1 Kitasatospora sp. NPDC048722 | reverse complement strand
GGCCCGGGTCGCACGGACTCTCCCTACTGAAAGTAGGACGTGCTCTGGTAGCACCACTGACGCCTGACGAGAGATCATCTCCCTCGCGACGAGAAGTACAGTACCAGGTCGGCGGCCATGGCCCGAACCGGAGGGGAACACCGCATGACCAGCATGGAATTCAATCGCCCCGATGTCGTCGAGTACGCCGGCGGGCGGCCGATGGACGTCCACCAGCCGCCCGCCGGGACGGCCGGACCGGTGCCGGTCGTCCTGCTGTGGCACGGCCGCGGGCCGGACGAGCGGGACGTCCTGCGTCCGCTCGCGCGGGAGGCCGCCGGGCACGGGCTGCTCGTGCTCGTGCCCGACTGGCGGTCGGACCGGGAGGACGGAGGGCGGGCCGAGTTGCTCGCCTCCCTCGCGCACGCCCACGGCACGGCCGCGCAATTCGGCGCAGACCCGGACCGGCTCGTCCTCGCCGGCTGGTCGATGGGCGGCCGGGAGGCCGTCGCCGTGGCGATCGGCCCCCGCACTCCCGCCGGACCGCGGCCGATCGCGGCGGTGGGCATCTCCTCCAGCTACGCCCGCCCGGCCGTCACGAACGGCGTCGTGCCGGTCGAGCTCCTGGCGGAGGCGCCCTCGCCCGTCCCGCTCTGGCTGGTGCACGGCACGGAGGACGACGTGCTCGGGCCCGAGCACAGCCGACTGCTGGCCGGTGTGGCCGCCTCGGCCGAGCTGCTCGAACTCCCCACCGACCACGCGGGCACGGTGATGACGGAGTACAGCCCCGAGGCGCAGCGATGCCTGCCCGCCACCGCCGGGAGCGCACTGGACGCGGGCCGCCGCGTCGCCGCCGTGCTCGCCGAGGCGGCCGGGCTGTCGTAGGGCCGTGCCACGATCCTCACCATGGACGGAATGCCGATCGACGAGGACGAGTTGATCGCGCGCGTTCGCCGGCGGGCGGCCGCGGACGCCACCCCGCCGGCCGCGCCCGCCACCGCCGAGGAAGTCGTGGCGGCGGAGGCGGCCCTGGGCCTCGCCCTCCCGCCACTGCTCGTCCGGCTCTACCGAGAGGTGGGCGACGGCGGCTACGGCCCGGACGGCCACCTGCTCTGGCCGCTGCGCCGGATCGTGGCCGCCAACCCGCGCCGCACCGCGCCCGGGGGCCGACCGGTCGGCGTCGTGTCGGTACTCGACTGGGGCTGCGCGATGTCGGCCGTGGTGGACTGCCTGCGCCCCGACGCCCCCGTCCTCCTCCACGAGCCGAACGCCGAGCCGCAGGACCCGGCGGACACCTGGTTCGAGGACCGCCCGTCGCTCGCCCGGTGGCTGGCCGACTGGCTCGACGGGCGCGCGTGGTGGGAGGAGCACGTGATGATGGACGAGCGGGACGGCGAGATGCTCCCGCGCTGGCCGGACGCCGCCGCCCGGATCGCCGCACCCTGACTCGACGACCGGCCTACTGCCCGGCCGGCGCGAGGCTCACGCCGTGGCTGCGCTCCAGCGCCTCCAGCTCCCGCTGGAGCGGCGGCTTGGGCACGGCCAGCACCGGGCACGTCGCGTGCCGCACGCAGTAGGCGGTGACGGACGGGCGCAGCAGGCGGCCGAGCCGGCCTCGACTGCCCGCGCCGAGGACGAGGAGGTCGCCGGGACGGTCGGCGCAGCGCACCAAGGTGTGGCCGGTTTCGCCGCGGACGGCCAGGCAGCGCAGCCGCACTCCGGCGTAGCCGCCGCCGAAGGCCTCGTCGAGGGCCTGGCGGAGGCGGGCGACGGCGGCGTCGCGGCCGGCGGTGAGCATGGGCGGGCAGGGGGTGCGGCGGTAGGCGGACTCGCCGCCGGCCGGGGTCCAGCAGAGGACGGCGAGGACCTCGGCGCCGGTGCGGCGGGCCTCGGCGACGGCGTGGTGGAGGGCGGCGAGGCTGCCGAGGGATCCGCTGAGGCCGACGACGATCCGGTCGTTGGCACGGTCGCCGTCGCCGAAGGCCGCCGCCCCGGATTCGCCGCTGTCCGCCATGGCCCGTCCGCCTTCCGCTCGGGGGCGGCCCGCGCCGCTTGGTACGAGTGCCGCCCGTGTCGTCACATGCAAAACGGCCGGAGGGGCCGAAGGGATCCCCGTTGACGGAGCCCTGACGCGCCGGCGGACGTTCCGTACGCGCTCCTGATGCCGGGGCCGCCGGGTGCACCGCCGGGAAACCGCCGCCGGGAGCACCCCTCACCTGCACCGGGCCGTCCCGAACCGCCCCCGGTGATCAACTACGCTGGACGGAAACAACAGACGACGGGGGAAGTCGTGGCCGCTGTGACGGAGTTGAGGTACTACCCGATCAAGGGATGCGCGGGGATCGCGGTCGAGCAGGCCGAGCTGACGACCGCCGGGCTGACGCACGACCGGGAGTTCATAGTCGTGGACGAGGACGGAATCTTCCGCTCCCAGCGACGGGACCGGGCCCTCGCCACCGTCCGCCCGTCCGTCTCCGCCGACGGCGGCCGGCTCACGCTCGAGGCGCCGGGCGTCGAGGCGCTCACCGTGCCGGTGGACACCGAAGGGCCGCGGCGCCAGGTCGAGCTCTTCGGCGCACCGTTGCGCGGCATCGACCAGGGCGACGACGCCGCCGCCTGGCTGTCCGACGTGCTCGGCGCACCCGGCCGGCTGGTGCGCGTGCCGCCGGAGCACGACCGGGTCACCGACGGGCTCGTCCCCGGCACCTCCGGGTACGCCGACAGCTGCGCCGTCCACCTGCTGTCCCGGGAGTCGCTGGACGACTACAACGCGCGCACCGGCGAACCCCCGCTCGCGGCGGACCGGTTCCGCCCCAACATCGTCGTGACCGGCTGGACCGAGCCGCACACCGAGGACCTCGCCCGCCGGCTCACGATCGGCGGGGCCGAACTTGCCTACGCCAAGCTCGCCGTGCGGTGCGCCGTGACGCTCGTCGACCAGTCGACCGGCGCCAAGGCCGGCCCGGAACCGCTGCGCACCCTGGCCCGCTACCGACGGGCGGCGGGCGGCGGGGTCGTGTTCGGCGCCAAGTTCGCCGTGCTGCGCCCGGGCACGCTGCGCGTCGGCGACGAGCTCGCGGTGGCCGACTGGGGACCGTCCGAGCGCTGACCCGACCGACGCCGAACTCCGGTACCCGGCACGGCCGGTGGCCCCGGCGGCAGGCGCACCGCCGGGGCCCGGGTCGGGCGGGGAAGGGTCTCAGCAGGTCTGGTCGATCAGCGAGAACGTGGCGTAGTGGTCGCCCGTGTAGTAGTCCTCCTGGGTCGCCTGACCGGTGATGATCCGGCGGGCGCCGCGGGTCGGGGCTCCCGGCGTGATGACGGTGTACTCGTGGTAGTAGCCGTAGGACTGGCCCGGGAGCACCTGCTCTCTGTTCTGGAACACCACGCCGTCCTGGGAGTACGGGAACGGACCGTCGGTGGCGATCAGGTTGAGGGTGTCGGTGGCCTCCGGCGGCAGCGCGGAGAGGCAGACCGTGCCGCTCACGTCGGCGTGCGCCTCGGTGGCGACGGCGACGGGCGCGAGGGTC
Source organism: Kitasatospora sp. NPDC048722 (assembly GCF_040650235.1). Classification (NCBI taxonomy): domain Bacteria; kingdom Bacillati; phylum Actinomycetota; class Actinomycetes; order Kitasatosporales; family Streptomycetaceae; genus Kitasatospora; species Kitasatospora sp. NPDC048722. The sequence goes on along the minus strand of NZ_JBEZGX010000003.1, from coordinate 46,128 downwards.
ATCAGGGCGACGGCGGTGACGGCGGCAGCGCGGGTCTTCCACGCGCGTAGAGTGCGGGTCATGACAAACAGTCTGGCGAGCCACCGGCCCATCCGGAAGGCCTGAGCCAACTTTTTACCCACCGGTAACTTGCTTGCCCAGCAGGCGACTTGACGGATACTCCGACCGTTTCCGTGACACCGCGAGCACCCTCCGCGAGACCGTCCACGAACCACCCTCACCCCACCGGAACCGTACGTTCCCCATGCATCTCCGGCATGCGTCCCTGCCGCGCCTCCCCGACGTGTGTCCCCGACATGCGCCCCCGACCGGCATCCCGACTTGCTCACACCTTCGTGACGCTCCCGCCCCGGCCCGGTCGGGCCGCATAGAGTGTCGACGGCTCCGGGATCCCGATCATGGACGGGCCCACCGGCGGGCTCAGGACCCAGGACCTAGGACGCAGAGCGCAGGACCCAGGACGCAGAGCGCAGGACCCAGGACGCAGGACTCAGAGCGCAGGACGATCACCAGTGGGGGCGGGCATGGGTACGGGAACAGCACTGACGGCGCACCAGCTGATCGGGCTGCTCGTCGACCCCGGGAGCTTCCGCACCTGGGACGAGCCCGCCGACCCCCACCCCGCCGACCCCGGCTACCGCGCCTCGCTCGCCCGCGCCCGCGCCCGCACCGGCCTGGACGAGGCCGTCCTCACCGGCACCGGCCTGATCGGCGGGCGGCCGGTGGCGCTCGTCGCCTCCGAGTTCGGCTTCCTCGGCGGCTCGATCGGCGTCGGCACCGCCGAGCGGATCACCCGGGCCGTCGAGCGGGCCACCGCCGAGCGGCTGCCGCTGCTCGCCCTGCCGGTATCCGGCGGCACCCGCATGCAGGAGGGATCCGCCGCCTTCCTCTGCATGCTGCGCATCACCGCCGCCGTCCAGGCGCACCGGGCCGCCGGCCTCCCCTACCTCACCTACCTGCGGAACCCGACCATGGGCGGCGTCTTCGCCTCCTGGGGCACGCTCGGCCAGCTGGTGTTCGCCGAGCCCGGTGCCCGCCTCGGCTTCCTCGGCCCGCGCGTCTACGAGGAACTGCGCGGCGTCGAGCTGCCGGCCGACGTCCAGCGCGCCGAGACACTGGCGGAGCGCGGGCTCGTGGACGCCGTCGTACCGCCGGAGGAACTGCGCGAAGTGGTGCGCCGCTCCCTCGCGGTCCTGACGTCCGCCCCCTCTCCTCTCTCTACGGCTTCCACGACTCCCCTATATGGGGAGAACCCGGGAGACAACGCAGGGGGGAACGCGGGCGAGAACGTGAGCACGTACACATCCGGGGAGACCGCCCCCGAACCGCATGCCCCCACGGACGCCTGGGACTCCGTCCGCCGCACCCGCCGCCCCGACCGCCCCGGCACGCGCGAACTGCTGCGCCGCACCGCCACGGAACTCGTCCTGCTGGACGCCCCCGGCGGCCGAGCCGGAGCACTGGTCCGCGCCCTCGCGATCCTCGGCGGGCAGCCCGTGCTCGTCGTCGGCCAGGAGCGCGGGACGCCCGACCACGAACGCCCCTTCACCGCGGCCGACCTGCGGGCCGTCCGCCGCAGCGCCCGCCTGGCCGAGCAACTGGGCCTGCCGTTGCTCACGGTGGTGGACACGGCCGGCGCCGAACTGTCCGCGCAGGCCGAACTGGACGGCGTCGCCGTCGAGATCGCGCACTGCCTGACCACCCTGCTCGCGCTGCGCACCCCCGTCCTCGCGGTCCTGCTCGGCCAGGGCTCGGGCGGCGGGGCGCTGGCCCTGCTCCCGGCGGACCGCGTGATCGCCGCCGAGCACGCCTGGCTCGCACCGCTGCCACCCGAGGGCGCCTCCGCGATCGTCCACCGCGACGGCGCACACGCGGCCGAGCTGGCCCGGGCGCAGGGCATCGGCGCGGGCGACCTCGCGCGGGTGGGCCTGGTGGACGAGGTGGTCCCGGAACGGCCGGATGCCGCCGACGAGCCGGACACGTTCTGTGAGCGGCTCGGGGCCGCCGCCGCGGCGGCCCTCGGCCTGCTCGCGGCGGTTCCGGAGGCGGAACGCTTCGCCGCGCGGGCCGACCGGCACCGCCGGCTGGGCGATCCTCGCTCTCGGTGACCGAAGGCGTGTGGCCCCGGTCTCACCGGAGGCTAGATCGTCTGTACGCAAAGTGGCGGTCGCGGGTCGCCGGGTGACACCACCGGGCCCCTAAACGGTGAGTGCGCTCACAGGGAATCCCAGCCAACGACAGGCCGTAGTAGTGCCGACGCGGCGTAACCGCCGTTTGCGACGATTCGCCCGCGGTCGGACATCCGGCCAGGTCGGAGCGCATCCGAACGACCCCGGCGATCATTCCTGCGAATCGATGGCGGTCGGCCGATGTACGACCGCGGATCGTATCGAGGGGGTCTTGGCGGCGGCCGATCCGGTCTGGCAACAATGGCTCTCGTCGTCAGCCGCACCGGCTCCTGTCCCGCCGGTGAACGGCTTACCGCCGAGTCGCGCCCCGCAACCGTCGGCCCCTGTCCGGCCGTGGTCCTGGGCGAGGCGCGACCCGGCCTAACCTGATTGAGGTCTTGTTCTTCATGCCCGCTTTCAAGCTCCGTATGCGTACCTCTGCCGCCGTTCTCGCCGGCACCGCCGGTCTGACCGCCCTGGCCGCCGGCGTGATGCCCGCCGCCGCCAACGCCGCGACCGCCTCCCCGCAGGCCATCGCCGCCCAGATCGTCCCGGCGAACCAGCTGGCCTCCTTCAGCCAGATCATCTCCCACGAGTCCGGCTGGAACGTGACCGCGACCAACCCGACCTCGGGCTCCTACGGCCTGGGCCAGGCCCTGCCGGCCTCGAAGATGGCCTCGGCGGGCCCGGACTGGAAGACCAACCCGGCCACCCAGATCAAGTGGGCGCTGAACTACATGAACACCCGCTACGGCAGCCCGAACGCCGCCTGGGCCTTCTGGCAGGGTCACCACTGGTACTAAGCCGACCCCCTCGGCAGCACCGACGCATACCCGCCTCCTGCACCACTCCCCCTCACCCCGGGGGCCGGACAGGGGCCACCAGGGTGACCACGGAAGGGCCCGTGCCCGCGCGATCCGCGTGGCACGGGCCCTTCCGTGGTTTCCGCGCTTCCGTGCTTCCGTGCTTTCCGCGCTCCCGCCGGTCAGCCCCCGCACCGGCCTCCGGGCGCCGCCGTCAGAGCTCGCCCGTGAGCCCCAGCAACTCTCGCATCCGCGCGTACTTGGCGCGCAGCCGCTCGGCCGTCGCCTCGTCCAGCACCGCGAGCCGCGCGGGGTCGGAGTTGTGGGCCAGATCGGCGCGCTTGACCAGCAGCGCCCCCGGAGTGGCCAGGATCCGGGCGGTGTACTCCTCGACCGGCTCGCCCGGCCGCTTGGTCAGCGCGTCCACGATCGCCTTGGTGGACTCCGGCAGCGCGGCGCCCTCCAGCCACTCGCGGCTCAGCCGGTCGTCCTCGACGGTGTCGTGCAGCCAGCCCGCCGCGACCTGCGCCTCGCTGCCACCGCGCTCCGCCGTCCCCCGCGCCACCGCGGCGATGTGCTCGCTGTAGGGGTGGCCGTTCTTGTCGACCTGCCCCTCGTGCGCGCGCCGTGCGATCGTCTCCACCTCGGCCAGGCTCAGATAGTCCATCGGCTCATCGTAGGGCCCGCGCGACACCGCCGGTCCGGGAGCAACACCGCAGGGCCGGCCGTGACACCGCCGGGCCGGGACGCGACACCGCGGAGCCGGGCCGGGACACCGCCGGGCCGGGCCGCGAACGACCCGGGTCCATGATCGACCGCTTGACGCGGCTGGTTTACTGCCCCGGGCGGGCGACCCCCGCCGGACCAGGCGTCCCACGCCGAACCAGGCAGCCCGCGCCGTACCAGGCGCCCCCCGCCGGCCCGGGCGACCCGAGCGATCCGAGGAACCATGCACGCCCTGCACCCCTTGCTCTCCGGATTCGCGCCCATCTGGGCCCTGACCGGGGTCGGCTACCTCGTCGGCCGGTCCGGACTGCTCGGCCCGCAGGCGGAGGCGGTGCTCAGCCGCTTCGTCTTCCACGTGGCGATGCCCGCCGCGCTGTTCCTGATGATCGCCCGCACCCCGCTGGAGCGGTTCGCGAACGCCTCGATGCTGGCCTTCGCCGCCGGCACCGCCTTCGCGACCGGCCTCGGACTGCTCGCCGGGCAGTTCCTGTTCCACCGCAAGCCCGGCGAGCTCGCGATCGGCGGCATGGCCGCCGGCTACGTCAACTCGGCCAACCTCGGCATACCCGTGGCGATGCAGGTCCTCGGCGACGCCTCGTTCGTCGCGGCGGTCGTCCTCCTCCAGATCCTGTTCGTCACCCCCGCCGTGCTCGCCGTCCTCGACGGCCGCGGCGCCGGGCTCCGCGCCCTGCTCACCCTCCCGCTGCGCAACCCCATCCTGCTGGCGACCGCGCTCGGCGCCGTCGCCTCCGCGACCGGCCTGCACCTGCCCGCAGAGCTGAACCACTCCTGCGAACTGCTCGGCGGCGCCGGCGTCCCGACCGCGCTCGTCGCCCTCGGCATCTCGCTGCACAACCGCCCGCCCGCGGACGCCGGCTCGCGCCGCGCCGAGGTCGGGCTGACCGTGCTGGTCAAGACGCTCGTCCAGCCGCTGGCCGCGTACGCCGTCGCCGCCTTCGTCCTCCACCTGCCGCCGCACCAACTGCTGACCGTCGTGCTGTTCTCCGCACTGCCGACCGCGCAGAACGTCTACGTCTACTCCCGCGAGTACGGGCAGGGCACGTCGCTCGCCCGGGACGCGGTGCTGTGGTCGACGCTGGTGTCGATGGCGACGCTGTCGGTGATCAGCTGGTCGCTCGGGTCCGCGTGACCCCTGGCCTCATGCGCCGGACCCGCCGCCCTCGCCGCACCCCCGGGCCTCGCCGAACACCGCCACCCGCACTACGGCGACACCTGGTTCCGAACCCGGTTCCGACCGGGGCCGGCCCCCCGTTCCGGTCGGGTTCCGACTCTCCCGCCGGCGGCCCCGGGCTCACATCCCGCGGGCCGCCGCCACCACCTCCGTCATCGCCAGCAGGAAGCGCCGGGCCGTCGCCAGCTCCGCCGCGTCGAACCGGCCCATGGCACCCACCAGATCGCCGATCAGCCCGCCGAAGAAGCCCTCCCCGAGTTCCATCGCACGCTCCTCGACCACCAGCCGCACCTTGCGCCGGTCCCCCGGGTCCCGTTCGCGCCGGATCAGGCCGAGCCCCTCCAGCCGGTCCACCAGCCCGGTGGTGCCCGCCGAGTTGAGCCGCAGCGCCTCACCGAGCCGGCCCGGGGTGACCACCTCCCCGGCCCTGGCGGCGTCCAGCAGGTGGATCAGCGCCCGCAGATCGGTCGGGTGCAGCCCGTTGCTTGCCGCGAACTCGGCCCCGAACAGGTCGAGTTCGACGGTCAGTCCGCGCAGCAGGTGGACCAGCCGCATCGGCTCCTCGACATCGGACAACCCCGGCCTCCTTCCTCGGCACCCCCTGGTGCCATATTCTCTCGTTGAGCGAGATACTTGTGCAGCGAGTGATTCCATCATTCCAGCGGAGGCCCGCCATGTCTGCGACCGCACCTGCCTCACCGTCCGCGCCGGCCGCGCGCACCGCGCCCTTCTTCGCCGCGTACGACGCGCTCCTCGCCCGCTGGCCCCTCCCGGTCGAGCCGGTCGAGGTCCGCACCGCCCACGGCACCACCCGGGTCAACGCCTGCGGCCCGCGCGACGGCCGCCCCCTCGTCCTGCTCCACGGCGGCGGCGCCACGTCCGCCATGTGGTTCGCCGTCGCCCCCGCCCTGGCCGCCGCCGGGCACCGCGTCCTCGCCGTCGACCTCGTCGGCGACCCGGGCCGCAGCGTCCACGACGGCGCCGCGCTCGGCACCGTCCCCGGGCTCATGGCGTGGCTGGACGCCGTCCTCGACAGGCTCGGCGTCCAGGAGGCCGACCTCTGCGGCCACTCCTACGGCGCCTGGACCGCCGTCGAGTACGCGCTCCACGCGCCCCGACGGGTCGGACGCGTCGCCCTGCTCGACCCCAACAACGTCTTCACCGGCTTCCGCCCCGGCTACCTGCTTCGCGCCCTGCCGCTCTTCCTCCCCCGCCGCACCGCCGACCGCGCCCGCTCCTACCTCGCCTGGGAGAGCGGCGACACGCCCCGACTCGACGCCGGCTGTCGCGAGGTGTACGCGCTCGGGTACGCCGACTTCCCCGCCTCCCGCACCGTCACCGGCCCCCGCCCGACCGCCGACCGCCTGCGCACGCTCACCGCCCCGACGCTCGCCCTGTTCGCCGAACGCAGCCGCGCCCACGACGCCCACCGCGTCGCGGACGCCACCCGTCGTGCCCTGCCCGACGCCACCGTCGCCGTCCTCCCGGGCCTGGCCCACCACAACATGCCGGTGGCCGGGGCGGAGGAGGTCAACCGGCGGCTGACGGAGTTCCTTTCACGGAGGAACCACTGACGCCCGATCGGGTGCGCGAGCAACGTACGAACACGTGGACCGCTTCAGACGTCGGCCGGGCCGCGCGGCGCGGCGCACAGGAGCCGCCGGACGGCGGTCCATCCGTCGCCACCAGGGCGAGCGTCCAGCCGTGGCGCCGAGCTCCACGACGGCGACGGCTGGTTCTTCCGGGCCTCCGGCACCCTCCCCGCCAGCACCCGCTGCGGGCGTGCCCCGTTGCGCGTTGGCGATCCGGGCCTGTCCGCCGCGGCGGCGCCGTGCTGCCGGCCGTGGCGGCGCTGATCACGGTCGTGTTCGTCCCGGCCGCGGCGGAAGGCGGCGGGCGGGTGACTCCCCTGGCCGCCGCGGCACCCACCCGGGCGCTGCGGCGGCCCAACCCGGCTGTGCCGGGGGCGGGTTCAGCCACCGATGCAGCGGATCGGTTCAGTAGATCAGGTAACCGGGGCGGTGCCCCTCGTCCTCGATCTCCCCGGTGGCCTGGACCCGCAGCTTGCGGGACAGCTCCTCCAGGGCGCGCGAGGCCGCGACCTCCTCGCCGATCCGGGCGAGCGGACGGTCGTCCGCGCTCTTCACCGACTCGCCGTGCGCATTGAGGCCCGGTGCCCTCGCGCCGGTCAGCCTCGCCTCGCACGTCGTGTGCACGCCGTCTTCGTCGAAGCTCAGCTCCACGTCCCACTGGTTGTGCATGCCACACCTCCTGGCGCCGACCCCCGTCGCGCGTGTCCCGGCCGGCACGGATGGTGAACCGCGGACGGCCGCTCACACCAGCGTGCGCCCGCCGCGCCCACCCCGGCAAGCGCGGGCGCCGGCTGCGGGTTCGCCCGGCTCCGGCGGCCCCGCGCTGCCCGGCCCCGCGCTCCGCGTTGAGCCGGCCCGACGTCGAACGGCCCCGTCGGCGCCCCGGCGGTACGCTGACGGAAGGCGCCGCGACCGCTGCCCGACCCAGGACCGCCGACGCGGCGCGGGCAGCGATCCGCCGACGGCGACCGGCAACCGGCGATCGGCGACGTCGGGGCAGCGACACACCGGGTGGTCCCTCCGTGGCGGTCTTCCTCCTCGCTCTGAGCGCCGCCTGCTGCCTGGGCCTCGGGTTCGTCCTCCAGCAGCACGCCGCGCAGCGGGCCCCACGTGCCGACATGCTGCACTGGCGACTGCTGCTGGACCTGATGCGGATGCCCGAATGGCTGTTGGGCACCGGGTTCATGGTCAGCGGACTGATCCTCTCCGCGCTCGCGCTCAACAACGGCGAGGTGTCGCTCGTCGAACCGCTGCTCGCGACCAACCTCCTGTTCGCCATGGCCCTCTCCCGGGTGCTGACCCATCAGACCCTCGGCCGCTCCGGCTGGGCCGGGGTCCTGCTGCTGGGACTCGGGGTGACGGCGTTCATTGTGGCCGGACGGCCCTCCGGGGGCGGAGCGCCCGCCGGGGAACTGAGGCACTGGCTGGTGGTCGGCACCGTCGTCGGACTCGTCCTGCTGCTGGTGTCGACGGCCCGGAAACTGCCGCTCTTCGAGGAGGCGACGCTGCTGGCCCTCGCCGCCGGCCTCCTGTACGGACTGCAGGACGCACTGACCCGCACCACCACCCAACGGCTCGACCACGACGGGCTCTCCACCGTGCTGCACACCTGGCAGCCGTACGCCGTGATCGTGGCGGGCGTCGTCGGACTGCTGCTCGTGCAGAGCGCCTTCGAGGCCGCGCCGCTGCGGATGTCCCTGCCCGCGCTCACCGCCGCCCAGCCGATCGCCGGAATCGCCTGCGCGGTCGGCTTCCTCGGCGACCGGCTGCGGGTGACCCCGGGCGCACTCGTCTGGGAGTCCCTGGGGCTGCTCGCGATCGTGATCGGGGTGATCGTGATCGGCCGCCACCCGGCGATGCCCGGCACCGTCCACGACACCCTGGAGAGCATCGGCGCGCCCCCGGACGACGGCGCCGACGAGGGCACGCCGGAGAGCAGCACCCCCGGCAGCCCGACGGTCGGCCCGACCGACCGCGACGTGAACGGCCCAGCGGACGACCGGACGGACGATGGCCCGTCCGACGACCCGTCCGACGACCCGGCGGGCGGCCCACCCGAGGGCCCGTCCAACAGCCCACCCGACGGCGCCGCGAAAGGTTAGGCGGCCGGATGTGCTGGAGCGCGCAAGCGGACGCGGTGGCCGGTGGCGTGGTCGTGGGCCTCGGCGTCGTGTGCCTGGTCCGCGCCCGCCGTTCCGGCCGCCCGCAGCGGTTGCCGCTCGCCGCGCTCCCGCTCGTGCTGGGCGCGCACCAGCTGATCGAGGCGGTCGTCTGGCTCGGCACGGACGGCGATCTGCCCGCCGCACTCGCCGACTGGGCGCGCACCGCCTGGGCGGCGATCGCCCTGCCGCTCCTGCCCCTGTACGTCCCGGCCGCCGTGTGGTGCGCGAGCACCGAACCGGGCCACCCGACCGGGCCGGCGGACCGCCGCCGCGTGTCGGCGGGCCTCACGCTGCTCGGCACGGTCGTCACCGTCCCGCTCGCCATCGCCGTCGCCGCCCACCCGGTCATGGCCACCGAGCACGGCCACACCCTGTCGTACGGGATCGGCGTGCCGCACCCGGCCGTCCTCCTGGCCGGTTACCTCCTCGCCACCATCGGTTCCCTCGTCACGGGCGGCGACCGCGACCTGCGCCGCCTCGGAATCCTGACCGGCCTGGCCGCCGGCCTTTGCGCCCTGCTCTGGCGGATCGCCTTCCTCTCCACGTGGTGCGCCCTCGCGGCGCTGGTCAGCGTGCTACTCGTGCACTGGGCGGGCCGCCCTCCGTACGCACCGACGCCGGGTGGTACCGGGCGTCCTTCCGGGGCCAGTCGTGCGCGAGGAACGGCGGCCGGTCCACCCGGTCGAAGCACCGCACCAGGAACTCGGTGAACGTCCCCGTGGTCTCGAACCACTCGCCGCACTCGCTCCGCACGATGATCCGCCAGTCGTCCGGGCCGGTTCCTCGGCGAGGAACCCGTACGTGTTGGCCTGTTCGTCGGTGCCCCACAGGACGAGCCCGCCCGCCTCGGGGCGGAACGGCCACGGGAAGCGCTGGCAGTCCTCCGGCCCGCGTGGCCACCCGTGCTCCCAGAACCGCTCGACCTCCTCTGCACTCCCCTCCATCGGCAGCTCCGACTGCACCTACTCGTCGACCGTGCCCGAGCCGTAGAGGTCCAGGAACGCCTTGTCATCCGTCGGCAGTCGGAGCCCGAGCCAGGCTTCCGGAGGCGCCCACAGCTCGGCCTGCGCCGACCCCCACGGCACGGGCTCGCGCAGCAGTTGCCTCAACCGGCCGAGTGCTCCGTCAGCCATCACCGCACCCCTTCCGACTCGTACGCGCCGCATTCTGCGCCGCCCCGCCGACAGCCCCACCACCAGCTGCAACTCCCCCGCCGCCCGGCGCCGCCTACCCCCGTGCAGGTTCCGGAGCCCGGTCCGGTTCTTCCGCCACCGCCGGGGCGTGGCCGCGCAGGCGGTCCATCTCGCGCCACTCCCGGCGGAGACCGGCCGCGCCCGTGGTCACGAAGTACAGGACCCCGGACGCGACCAGCACGGGTATCAGCCCGACCAGCGCCACCGCCGCGCCGGCGAGGAGGCCGCCGAGGGGGATCCCGGCCCAGGCGAGGGAGTCGCCGAGGGCGTGGACGCGGCCCAGGAGCGGGCGCGGCACCCGCTCGAAGAGCACCGCGCCGAGGATCGGGTTGAGGAAGCCCGAGCCGAAACCGGCCACCGCGAACACCGTCGCCACCGTCCACAGCGGGGCGCCGGACGCGAGCACGAGGAAACGCGGTGCCCCGGCGAGCAGGAAGCCGGCGAAGAAGACCACGCGGCGCGGCAGCCGGTGGGCGACGCCCGCCGCGATCAGGCTGCCGGCCACGGCCGCGATCCCCATGGCACTGCCGGTGAGGCCGATCGCCGCCGGGCCGCGGCCGGAGTCCTGTGCCCAGACCGGGACCAGCACGGTCGCGAAGCCGGCGTCCAGCAGGTTGGTGATGCCGATCATCACGATCACGGTGAGCAGCAGCGGTTCGGCGCGCAGGAAGGTGTAGCCCTCGCGGAACATCCGCCAGTACCCGCCGCCGCCCTGTGCCGCCGCGCCCGGTTCGACCGCACCCGGTCCGGCCACGGCGGCCGGGGCCGCCGTCCGCCCCATCCCGCGCGGCAGCGCGAGGGCGATGATCAGCGAACCCAGCGCGAACGCCGCCGCGTTGACCACCAGGCCGGCCATCGGGCCCGCCATCGCGACGAGCCCGCCGCCGACCGCCGGGCCGAGCGTGGAGGCGAGCCGCTCGGTGACGCCGGAGAGCCCGGTGGCGCGCTCCAGCGGCACCCGCGCGCGGTCCGCCGCCTCCGGCACCATGACGGACTTGGCGAGGTCCCCCGGGCCCCGCATCGCGCCGATCACCGCGACCATGCCGAGCAGCAGCCCGAACGGCAGCAGCCCCAGCCCGTGCAGCAGCGGAACCAGTCCGGCCGCGACGGCACTCACGGCGTCCGTCGTCCAGGAGACGACGCGCGGGCCGAGGCGGTCGACCAGGGGCCCGGTCAGCGCCTTGACCAGCACGTACGGCGTCATCTCGGCGAAGGCGACCAGGCCCGTCATGGTGGCGCTGCCGGTCGTCGCGAGGACGAACCAGGGCAGCGCGACGGCCGAGACCCGGGTGCCCGTCAGCGAGACGGCCGAGGAGGCCAGCACCCCGACCAGCGGCCGGAGGTTCCGCGCGGGGGCGGGGGCGGGGGTGGTGGTCATCCTTGATCCCCCTCCTGGTCGGCCTCCGCCGTGGCCTTCGGCTCGGGCAGCACGTGGACGACGACGGCCACCGGCTCGGCGCCCCCGGGCACCGGGCCCTCGGCGTCCAGCCGCCGGTAGCGCGCGACCACGGCGGCCAGGTCGTCGGCCAGTTGCCCGGCCTCCTCCGGCGTGAGCCGGAGCACCAGGTCGCTCAGGTCGACCGCCTTGCGCCACTCGCGCGGCATCGTCTCGAAGGCGTTGAGCGCCCGCTGCCCGGTCAGCGTGTGCGCGGCGAGGACGGACCGCAGGTACCCGACGACCGTCTCCAGCTCCTCGTCGGCCTGGTCCTCCCCCGTCCAGACCGTGAGCATGTGCACCGAACGCCACCACCGCTCGCGCGCGTTGCCGCGCCCGGGGTCCTCCTCGACGAAGCCCGCGGCGGCGAGCTGGCGGAGGTGGTAGCTCGTGGCCCCCGAGTTCAGCCCCAGCTGCTCGGCGAGCCTCGTCGCCGTCGACGGGCCCTGCTTGCGCAGCAGCCCGACCAGTTGCATGCGCACGGGGTGGGCCATCGCGCGCATGCCCTTGGCGGTGAGTACTGCATGTGGATCGTCACTGTGCATCCAGCCACGGTCATCGGTCATGGCATGAGCGTAGGAACACAAAGAGTTCTTTGCAAAGGATTTTTTGCGAAGAACTCTTTGCGGTCCGCGCGGCCGCCACGGACCGGACTCCACCGGACGCGTCACTCGTGGGCGACCGCCAGGATCAGGACCACCGTCAGCCCGCCGCCGGGCGTCGCCTCCACCGCGACCCGCCCGCCGGACGACAGCACCAGACCGTGCAGGGCGGGCCCGACCGGACCGTCGGGCCGCACGCCCGCGAGCAGCCACTCCCGCGCCTCCGGGAGCTCGTACGCGCCGCGGTCCGCCACCCGGATCTCCACCCGCCCGCGCGTCCACCCGAAACCACCCGGGCCGGCGCCCGCGCCCGGCCCGAGGCCCGAGCCGAACGCTCCCAGCCCCGGCAGCGCCGGCGCGGCCACCGCGTCGGCCCGCACCAGCACCCGTGCGCCCACCGGGCTGCGCCGGACCGCGTGGTCGACCAGCCCTCCGAGCGCCGCCTCGAGCCGCCGGGCGTCCCCGGCCACCACCGGCAGCCCGGGTGCGACGCGGACCGTCACCGCCGCCGCCCGCCCGCCGCCGCGGACCACCCGGCGCACCACCTCGGCGACCTGGACGTGGCGCGCCCGCGGCTCGCACCCGGTCCTCCGGTCCGTCCAGCCCAGGCGCACCAGCTCCGGCCGCGACAGCGTCTGCGGCCCGGCCATCACCCCCTGGTGGAACGCTCCGGCGGTACCGTCCCGGCCGCCCACGCTCACGCTCCGGGCGCCGCCCGGCCGCCCGAATCCACCCGGCCGCCCGAACGGCCCCGGCCGCCCCTGACCGGCGGAACCGCCCAAGGCACCGAGCACCCGCGCCCCCGACGCGACGTAGCCCCAGAGCTTCCCGCGTGTCATACCCTGCCCCTCGCACGTCACCGGCGGCCGTCGTCAACTCCGCGACCGGCCGGTGCGGGCCGCTTGCCCGACCCTCCCGCCCAGCCTGCGCCCCCTCCGCCCGGGTGACAATCGGGCCAGGGGGCGCGAAACAGGCGTACTCCCCCCGCCGAGCGGCCGGTCACACACCCCCCGACCGGCGGGGAGCGGGCGAACCAACGGAGAACGGGCAGGTAGCGACAGGAGAACCAGGGGAACGGAGCAGCGAGAGCACCGGCAACCCGACAGGAATCCAGCACAGGCGGGCCGTCGGCCCCCCGCCCTAGACTGGCCCCATGCCCCGGCTCAACGACCAGGTGCGGGAGCTGCTCCAGGAGTACGCCGACCTGATCAACATCACCGGCGGGGACGCGTTCCGGGCCCGCGCCTACGAGAAGGCCGCGCGTGCGGTGGGCGGTCACCCGGAGGACGTCGCCGGGCTGGACGCCAAAGGCCTCCAACAGATCCCCGGCGTGGGCAAGTCCACCGCGGAGAAGGTCGCCGAGTACCTCTCCACCGGCCGGATCGGCGCACTGGAACAGCTGCGCGCCGAAATCCCGTCCGGTGTAAGGGAGATGATGGCCGTCCCCAGCGTCGGCCCGAAGCGCGCCCTCGCCCTCTACCGCGACCTCGGGATCGCGTCCGTCGACGAGCTCGCCGAGGCGATCCGCGGCGACAGGCTCGGCGGCGTGGCCGGTTTCGGCGAGCGCAGCGGCGAGAAGATCCTGCACGGCATCGAGTTGATGCGGCAGTCCGGCGGGCGCACCCTGCTGGACACCGCGACCGAGCTCGCCGAGCAGCTCGTGGCCGCGATCTCCGCGGTGCCCGGCTGCACCCGGTGCGCGTACGCGGGTTCGCTGCGCCGGATGCGGGAGACGGTCGGCGACATCGACGTCCTCGCGACCGCCGAGGACTCCGCCCCCCTGATGGCCGCGCTCACCGAACTCCCCTACGTGGCCGAGGTGATAGCGAGCGGGCCCACCAAGACCTCGGTGCTCACCAGCGGCGGCGTGCAAGTGGACCTGCGCGTGGTGCCGGAGGAGGACTGGGGGGCGGCGCTCGTCTACTTCACCGGTTCGAAGGCGCACAACATCAAGCTGCGCACGATGGCCGTCCGGGCCGGCCTGAAGCTGTCCGAGTACGGCCTCTTCGAGATGCGCGGCGACGCGGACGGCAAGGCGGACGGCAAGGCGGACGGCAAGACCAAGGGAAGAGCGGTCGAGGGCGCCAAGGTCGTGTCCGCGACGGAGGACGAGGTGTACGCGGCGCTCGGCCTGCCCTGGATCGCGCCGCCGCTGCGCGAGGACCGGGGTGAGGTCGAGGCGGCACTGCGCGGCGAACTCCCTGACCTGGTCCAGGAGTCGGACCTGCGCGGCGACCTCCACACGCACACCGACCTGACCGACGGGCTGGCCACCCTGGAGGAGATGATCGACACCGCCGCCGCCCGCGGCTACTCGTACTACGCCGTCACCGACCACGCACCCGACCTCGTCATGCAGCGGATGACCGACGACAAGATGCTCGCCCAGCGTGAGAAGCTGCGCCAACTGGCGGGCCGCCACAAGACGTTGCGCCTCCTGCACGGCACCGAGCTGAACATCGGCCCGGACGGCGGCGTCGACTGGCCGCCCGAGTTCCTGGCCGGCTTCGACGTGTGCGTGGCCTCGGTGCACTCGCACTTCGGCCTCGACCGCGCCGCCCAGACCCGCCGCCTGGTCCGCGCCTGCGAGAACCCGTACGTGCACGTCATCGGCCACCTCACCACCCGCAGGATCGGCCGGCGCGGCCCGATCGACGTCGACCTGGACGCGGTGTTCGAGGCCGCCGCGCGCACCGGGACGGCGATCGAGATCAACAGCTCCCCGCAGCGCCTGGACCTGCGCGACGAGGACGTGCTGCGGGCGAAGAGGCACGGCGTGCGCTTCAGCATCGACAGCGACGCGCACGCGACGCCGCACCTGGCCTACCCGCGGTTCGGCATCGGCACGGCGCAGCGCGCGTGGCTCACCGCCGAGGACGTCGTCAACACCTGGACGTGGCAACGGCTGAAGCGCTTCCTCCGCAAGGACGCGCTGCGCTGAACGCCGTGGGCGGCCATGTCGCCTCAGGACCGCCCGAGGACGTCAGCCGAACGACGCCCCCGGCGAGGCGAGCACGCGCGCCGCGCTGCGGTGTCCGAGCCCGGCGGCCAGGTGGAGGTCACCGGCGTCCAGGAAGCCGGCGAGGAACCCCGCCGCGAACGCGTCCCCCGCGCCGGTCAGGTCGCGCACGTCGGCCACCGGCGGCACCGGCACCGCGAACGGCGGCTCGCCCGGCACGTCGACGGTGGTCGCGTCGGCGCCCGCCTTGGTCACGACCGTGGTGGCGGCGAGGCGCGCCCGTTCCGGCCCGGGTGTCCCGTCGGCCAGCAGCCCGAGGTAGGCGGACTCGGAGCGGTTGGCGAACACGAAGGTCGGCGCCAGCTCGGCCAGCAGGCCCAGGAACCGCTCGCGCCCGAACTGTTCCAGCATGCCCGTCGACGAGGCGTCCACCGAGGTGGTGCCGCCCGCCCGCCGCACCCGGGCGAGCGCGTCGACGGCGCTCCTGCCGACCGGCTCGCCGTCGAAGGAGTAGGCGGGCACGTGCAGGTGGGTCAGGCCGGCCAGCCACGCGTCCGGCACGCGGTCCAGCAGTGTGGCGGCGCCCCGGTCCGGCAGCATGGTGCGCTCGCCGTCGCGGTCGATGAGCACCACGACGCTGCCGGTCCGGCCGCGCCGCTCGACGCGCACGTCCACGCCGTGGCCGGTCAGTTCGGCGACGACGCCGTCGCCGACCGGGTCGTCCCCGACGCAGCCGATGAAGCGGGCCGGGACCTGCCCGGCCGCGAAGCACGCGACGTTGGCGGCGCTACCGCCGCGCCGGCGGAACACCCGCGCGGCGGAGTCGGTGCCGTGGCGCAGCGGGCCGTCGACCCACACGACGACGTCCTCGACGAGGTCGCCGAGCACCCCCAGCACGGCTCAGGCCTTTCGCGCGGCGGCGAGCGCGGTCGCGATCTCGCCGCCGAGGCGGACGTTGCCGCGGTAGACCTCGACGTTGACCTCCAGGCTGCGGCCCTGCGTGTCGCGCTGGATGAAGTCGAGCAGGAACGGCGTGGACGCGTTGCCGGTGACGCCCCGGCGGTCGGCCTCGGCCCAGGCGCGGGCGAGGATGCCGTCGAGCTCCTGCGGCGGGAGCTGCTTGGCGGGGTCGACCGGGTTGGCGATCAGGACGGCCTGCGGGAGGTCGAGGCCGTCGCGCGCGTCGATGACGCGGGCGGCCTCCTCGGGCGAGTCGACGCGGAAGGTGATCTCGTGGCCGGAGTCGGTGACGTAGAAGCCGGGGTACCTGGTGGTGCGGTAGCCGATGACCGGGATGTTGAAGGTCTCGAAGCGCTCCAGGGTGGCCCGGATGTCGAGGATCGACTTCACTCCGGCGCTGATGACGGTGACCGGGGTGGCGGCCAGCGTGGTCATGTCGGCCGACTCGTCGAAGCTCTCGGAGGCGCCGAAGTGCACGCCGCCGAGGCCGCCGGTGGAGAACACCCGGACGCCCGCGCGGTGGGCGAGGAAGGCGGTGGCGGCGACGGTGGTGCCGCCGTGCCGGCCGAACGCCGCGACCACCGGGAGGTCGCGCAGGCTGACCTTGTCGATGCCGTCGGTGGCGGACAGTTCGGTGATCTGCTCGGTGCTCAGGCCCACCGTCGGCACGCCCGCGTGGACGCCGATGGTCGCCGGGACGACGCCCGCCTCCCGCAGCCGCTCCTCGGCCTCCAGTGCCACGGCGAGGTTGCGGGGGCGCGGCAGGCCGTGGGTGAAGATGGTCGATTCGAGGGCGACGACGGGCGTGCCCCCGGCGACCGCCCGGGCGACCTCGTCGGAGACCCGGATGGCCTCGGGGCTGGGGGTGGTGAGTCCGGTCATGGTGGACGCTCTCTGTGACATGCCACTGCGGCGGGGCAAGGTGATGATCAGCGTACGGACGGCTCGGATCGGGATCCAGAATGAGTACTGCCCCTTCCCATAGGCTTTGAACTATGGGTCTCACCTTGCGTCAGCTGGAGGTCTTCCTCGCCGTCGCCGACACGCTGCACTTCGGCCGGGCCGCCGAGCGGCTGCACGTCTCGCAGCCGACGGTCAGCCAGGAGGTCGCCCGGCTGGAGCGGACGGTCGGCGTCGAGCTGTTCGACCGCAGCCGTCGGTCGGTCCGCCTGACCGAGGCCGGCGAGGTGATGGCCGCCGAGAGCGCCCGGCTGCTCGAA
Source organism: Kitasatospora sp. NPDC048722 (assembly GCF_040650235.1). Classification (NCBI taxonomy): domain Bacteria; kingdom Bacillati; phylum Actinomycetota; class Actinomycetes; order Kitasatosporales; family Streptomycetaceae; genus Kitasatospora; species Kitasatospora sp. NPDC048722. Next base: position 29,116 of record NZ_JBEZGX010000003.1, on the reverse strand, counting down.
CAGGCCGGGTCGCTGCTGGCCCGGGTGCGGCTGCACGAGGAGTCCCGGCTGGGCACCGCCCGGATCGTCGCCTCGCCGAGCGTGGTCAACCGGCTCCTGCCGGCCGTGATCAGCCGGGCCGAACAGGAGCTGCCCGCGCTGGTGGCGGCCGAACTCGCCGTCGACACCGGGCAGGTGTCCGCCACCCTGGCCGCCGAACTCGCCGACATCGGCCTCGGCCGCTTCCTCGCCGAGGTGCCCGGCTACCGGCTGGAACGGATCGCCGACGAGCCGGTCCGGGTGGCGCTCGGGCGCGACCACCCGCTCGCCGGGCGGGACGCCGTCCGGCTCGCCGAACTGCGCGACCTGCCCCTGCTGCTGTGGCCGCGCGAACAGCACCCGCGCTACTACGACCACGTCCTCGGCCTGTGCGCCGACCGCGGCGTGGACCCGCCGGTGCTGGTCAGCCCGCCGCGCATCGTCGGCTCCCGGCTCTACCTGCTCGCCCGCAACCGCGCGTTCTCCCTCGTCCCCGGCTCGATGACCGGCCACCTCACCGGCGACGTCGCCACCGTCCGCCTGGAGGGCCGGGCCACCCTGCCGCTGGAGATGCAGTGGCGCCTCGAGGACCGCCGGCCCCGGCTCGCGGCGCTGCGCGACCTGATCCGGCAGGAGGCGGCGGCGCTGGAGGCGGACCGCTGGGGCCGACCTTGCCGGAATGCGCCTTGACGGCCCCGCGGGCACCTTGACGGTCACATGCCACCGCCGGAAGGATGCGCGGATCGTCCACCCGGCCCGCGGGCACCACGCCGTGGGCCGCCCGACCCGAGCCCCGAGGACACCCGTTGGCCGTCCGCCCCCTGCTCCGCCGCGCCGCCCGCTTACTCGGCGCCGCCGTCCTGACCCTCACCGCGGCCGTCACCGCCGCCGGCCCCGCACACGCCGACTTCGGCTCCGGCTACCACGACCCGTACACCGCCGAGAAACCGCTCACCCGGCCCGACACCCGCTCGTGCACCGTCGAGGTCATGCACGAGCGCGAGTTCCGCAACGGATACGGCAACCCGCCGGACACCCCGTACGACGCCGCCCTCACCCCGCCCGCCGACTGCGCAGGGCCGTGGTCCGCCGTCGTGCTGGACCTCCACGGCCAGGTCGCCGGGCGGCAGTTCGACCGGATCTTCAGCGTGCGGATCGGCGGCGTCCAGGTGCTGCTGTCCTCCACGCCGGAGCCGTCGAAGGACGGCATCCGCTGGAACGTCGAGCACGACGTGACCCGCTACGCGCCGCTGTTCGCGGGCGGCCCGCAGCCGTTCTCCTTCGACCTCGCCAACGTCACGGACGCCACCTACACCGGCGTCTACAGGATCTCGGCGAGCCTCACCTTCTACACCACCTCCGACCGCTGGCCCGCCCCGCACACCGCGGACCGGCTCCTCACCACCGGCCCGTTCTCGCTCACCCAGGCCGCCCCCACCGCCACCGGGGACGTCACCTTCCCGCAGAACCTCGAACGCCTCACCGCCGAGGTCTACACCCGCGGCGGCGGCGCCTGCGAGGAGTTCGCGTACGCCTCCGCGCCCGACGCCTTCGTCAGCGCCAACCCGGGCCTCGGCGCGTGCGGCAGGGGCCCGTTCCGCGAACTGCGGCTCACCGTGGACGGCCGGGTCGCCGGCGCCGTCTGGCCCTATCCGGTGATCTACACCGGCGGCTGGGACCCGCTGCTGTGGCGGCCCGTCCCGAGCCTCTTCGCCTTCGACCTGCCCGCCTACCGGCTCGACCTCACCCCGTACGTCGGCCTGCTCCTCGACGGCCGCCCGCACAGCGTCGGGATCACCGTCAACACCGCCGAGGCGCAGAGCAACGACGCCTGGACCGGCCAGGTCAACCTCTTCGCCGACACCGACCACGGCACCGACCGCACCACCGGGCAGCTCACCGAGTACCGCGTCGCCCCCGAGGCCGCCGTCACCACCGCCCTCGCCGACCACGGCGGCGGCAGCGGCGACTGGACGGTCGGCGCCGGACGCCACGACCTCGCGCGCGGCTGGGTGCAGACCTCGCACGGGCGCGTCACCACCGAGGTCCGCGACGACCTCTCCTTCAGCTCGGCCCAGCGACTGCGCGACGGCGGCAACGACGTGGCCCTGCACAACGGCACCGACCTCACCCGCTCCACCGCCACCTGGGGCGGCGGCCCGCACCGCACCACCACCGTCCACGAGTCCGAACCGCTCGCCGTCACCTACCGCCTCACCCACGACGCGGCCGGCACCACCGACCAGGTGACCTCGATGGACCTCGGCTACCACCGCGTCGCCACCGCGGCCACCGGCGGCCACGTCACCTCGGTCGCCACGGTCGACCACACGCTGCGCCCGACCGCCCACCGCCACGACGGCGACCGCACCGTCCGCACCGGAGGCAGCACCGAGGACTACCGCAGCACCGGGCCCGACGGGCCGTACCGGCGCACGATCACCACAGTGGACGGCTGGCCCGTGTCGTAGCGGTCACCCGCCGCGAAAATCGTCCGAATTCGGGCGAAAAAACCCTGGCGCACGGCGCCGGAGAAGCGCATCATGAGAAATGGACCTGCGAGGTAGACGAGGAAGTTCGACCGCAGGAGGCAGTGGCGACAGATCGAGACGGATCAGGGTCTGCCGCTGTTAACTACCTCGGTCGACGATCGAACTCCACGGCCGGAGGACACCACGTCCGGAGGCCGCCCCTCCGCCTCGCAGGTTCCGCGCGTCCACGGAGCAGCCCCTCGGCTCCGTGGACCGCATCTTTCACGCCCGCTGGCTCACGCCCGCTGACTCACCCCTGCTGGCTCACCCCTGCTGACTCACCCCCGCTGGCTCACCCCCGCTGGCTCACCCCTGCTGACTCACCCCCGCTGGCTCACCCAGGCCAACTCACCCCGACCGGCCGGGCACCGCGAACCCCATCTCCCAGGCGTGCACCGCGATGCCCACCCGGTTCCGCACCCCCAGCTTCCGCTGGATGCTGGCCACGTGCGTCTTCACCGTCCCGGCCGAGATGAACAGCTCCGCGGCGATGTCCGCGTTCGTCCGCCCCGCCGCGACCTGCCCGGCGATCTCCACCTCGCGCTCCGTCAGCGCCACCACGGGCGCCGGGCGGCCGGCACCGCGGCGCGGCGCCGTCACGTGCCTGAGCAGCCGCACCGTGACCGACGGACTGATCAGGCTCTCGCCCCCGGCCGCCGCCCGCACCGCCTCCGCGAGCAGCGCCGGCCCCGAGCGCTTCAGCAGGAACCCGGACGCGCCGAACTGCAGCGCCGGGTAGACGTATTCGTCCAGGTCGAAGGTGGTCAGCACCACGACGTGCACGGACCCCGCGAGCCGCCGGGTCACCTCCAGCCCGTCCATGCGCGGCATCCGGACGTCCACCAGCGCCACGTCCGGCCGCAGCCGCGCGGCCAGTTCGACGGCCGCGACCCCGTCCGCCGCCTCCCCCACGACCTCGATGTCCGGCTGCGCCTCCAGGATCCGCCGCACCCCGCGCCGGACCGCCTCCTGGTCGTCCGCGATCAGCGTCCGGATGACCCGCTCCCCCGGAGCCCCGTTCGTACTCGTCACGCCCGGCAGTCTCCCACGCGGGTGCCGTTCCCGGACGGGCCGGAGTGTTCACGTCGGAAACCCGGCGCGGTTCACCTGCGGACCGTCAGGCTGGCGGGCATGAACGCATCCAGTGGACGTCCCCCCGTCAGCAGGCGCGGTCTCCTGGCCGGCGCCACCGGCCTCGGACTCGGCGGCGCCGTGTCCCTCTCCGGCGTGGCCGCGACCCCGGCCGCGGCCTCCCCACTGCTGTGGGAACGGCCGGACCGCTCCGGTGCGCCGCGCGTCGCTGGCCTGCACCTCCAGTTCGGCGCGGACGCCTCGCGCGAGGTCGTGGTGTCCTGGCACACCACCACGTCCGTCGCCAACCCCCGCGTCATGTACGGCACTTCGCACGGTGAATTCGGGCGCAGCGAGGACGCGTCGACCACCGCCTACCGCGACGCCCAGTCCGGCACCGAGGTCCAGGTCCACCACGCCCGGCTGAGCGGCCTGCGCCCCGACACGGACTACGTGTACGCGGCCGTCCACGACGGCACCACCCCGGAGCTCGGCACCGTCCGCACCGCACCGCGCGGGCGGGCCGCCTTCACCTTCACCAGCTTCGGCGACCAGGGCACCCCCACCCTCGGCAGGCGGACCGCGAACGGCTGGGCCAACGACAACCTCGGCAGCCTCGCCGCCGGCGACACCACCGCCGGGGTCGAGCGCGTCGCCCCGCTGTTCCACCTGGTCAACGGCGACCTCTGCTACGCCAACCTGGCCACCGACCGCGTCCGCACGTGGTCCGACTGGTTCGAGAACAACTCCCGCTCCGCGCGCCACCGCCCCTGGATGCCGGCGGCCGGCAACCACGAGAACGAGAAGGGCAACGGCCCGATCGGCTACGGCGCCTACCAGGCCTACTTCGACCTGCCGTCCTCCGGCGCAGACGACGAACTGCGCGGCCTCTGGTACGCGTTCACGGCGGGCGCGGTGCGCGTCATCAGCCTCAACAACGACGACGTCGCCTACCAGGACGCCGGCAACTCCTACGTCCACGGCTACTCCGGCGGAGCCCAGCAGCGCTGGCTGGAAAGGGAGTTGGCCGCTGCCGACGCCGACCCGGAGATCGACTGGATCGTCGTCTGCATGCACCAGGTGGTGATCTCCACCGCCGACAAGTTCAACGGCGCCGACCTCGGCATCCGCGAGTCCTGGGTACCGCTGTTCGACCGGTACGGCGTCGACCTCGTCGTGTGCGGCCACGAGCACCACTACGAGCGCTCGCACCCGATCCGCGGCCAGCAGCCCACCGACACCCGCACGCCGATCCCGGTGTCGACCGACACCGGGACGATCGACACCACCCGGGGCACCGTCCACATGGTCGTCGGCGGCGGCGGCACCTCCGCCCCCTCGAACCACCTGTTCTTCAGCCCGGCCAAGGCCCGCGTCATCACCGGCGTCGGCGCGGTCGACCCCGCCACCGGCAAGCGCCCGCCGGTGTACGTGATCGAGGACGCGCCGTGGTCCGCCTTCCGCGACGCCGACAACCCCTACGGCTTCGCGGCGTTCGAGGTCGACCCGGGCGAGCGCGGCGGCGACACCAGCATCGACGTCACCTACTACTCCGTCAGCGGCCCGTACGGCGACCTCGTCCCCGTCGACCGCTTCACGCTCACCCGCCCGCGTGGCTCCCGCGGCGGCGGGCGAGAGCTCTGACGGAGCCGGGGCGGGGGCCAGGCCGACCGACTGGCGGCGAACAGATGACAGATGACAACTTTCATCATCTGTCATCTGTTCGCCACCAGCTGTCCGTCGTCGCCCGTCGCCGCCTTCCACCAGCAACAGACGCCCCGCTACCGCCCCGGCAGCGTGCACACGACGCGCCAGCCACCCGGGCCGTGCGGCCCGGCCGTGAGCGTCCCGCCGTGGGCGGCGACCCGCGCCGTGAGGCCGACCAGTCCGGTGCCGCCCGCGCCGGGGCGGCGGCGCAGAAGCCTGCGACCCCGCCGCGCAGGAGGGCCACCGTCATTCGTCACGGAGACCTCGACCTCCGCCCCCATCGCGGCACTCACCCGAACCACCACCGCACCCGCCTCCGGCGCGTGCCGACGGACGTTCGTCAGCGCCTCCAGCACGACGGCATACACGGTGGCCCCGGCCTCGGCCGCCAGCAGGGCACCCGGGTCCGGCGGCAGGTGAACGGTGGCGCGTGTGCCCCCCGCCGCCTCGAAGCGCGCGACCAGTTCAGGCAGGTCGGCCGGCCCGTACCGGCGCGTTTCCCGGACGGCCTCGTCGGACTGCGGGTCGCGCAGCGCGCCGACCATCTCGTCCATCGAGTCGAGGGCCCGCAGGCCCGCCTCCTCCAGGCGCCGCAGCAGGGCCGCCGTCTCCTCCCCGTCCTGCGGCCCGAGTTGGCCCGCCTGCGCCTCCAACACGATCCCGGTGATCTCGTGGGCGACGAAGTCGTGGAGCCCGCGGGCGACTTCGAGCCGCTGCTCGCGGCGGGCCCGGCCGACGGCGCGCTCACGCCGGGCGTCCAGCACGCGCAGGTAGAGGGCGGCCCCGGCCACGCCGAGGGCGGGCAGCAGCGCCAGCAGAAGCGCGATCAGCGACCCAGCCCAACTTCCGTGCGGCATCCGCAGGGTGAAGCGCAGCGGCAGGAGCGCAGCCGCGCACCCGACCACCGCACCGACCATGCCGACCAGCCGCCCCGGCACCCGTCGCACGACCCGGAACAGCACCGCGAGCAGCGCGATCCACTCGAACGGCAGCCAGAACGCGGGCAGTCGGTACGGCCCGGAGTACCCGACGTCGAGCAGCAGTGACAGGCCGGCCGCGGCCCCCGCACCGGCCGCGAGCGCGATCCGCCCGGCAGGCCACGGAAGCAGCGCGGTCACCGTCACCACCGCCGCCATCAGGGCGACGAGCAGCGCCGCCCCGTGCTCACCCGGGTGCGCCGGCACGGCGGGCAGCAGCAGGGCCGCCCCGGCCAGCAGAGCCGGCACACGACGGAACCGGCCGACGCCGGCTGGGAGATCGGTACGCACACACGCGAGCCTACGGGCAGCTCCCCCGGGGGATACCCGGGGATACGGCCTCCTCCTACCGAAGGAGGCAACTCCACTCCACAGCGGGAGGTTTGGCGGGCCCGCCACGAGCAGAGTGGTTCCCGACGCACCTGCCGCCGCACCCCACCCGCAGGAGGACGGAGCATGAACCGCCGCCTCGCCACCGCCGCAGCCGCCTTCTGCCTCCTGGCCGCGACGATCACCGCCGCCGTGCCCGCCAGCGCCACCGCCGATGCGCCCTCCGACGACCGCTCCGACGACCGCTCCGACGGATTCGGGCCGGTCAGCGTCCGCGGCGCCGCCGGGACCGTCCTGACCACCGCGTTCACCGGCTTCGAGGGCGACGCCGGGCGGATCGAGGTGGACGCCCGCGCCGACGTCAACACCGACCCTCGCACCACCCGCGGGCACTTCCACGTCACCCGCGTCCACACCGACGGCCGGCTGGTCGCCGACTTCTCGGGCGACATCACCTGTCTGGGCGTCCGCGGCCGCGAGGCGATCACGACCGGTGTGGTGACCAGCGGTGAGGCGCCCTGGTTCCCGGGCCGAACGCCGGTGGGCGCGAAGGTGGCGCTCACCGCACAGGGGAACGGGCGGCACTCGGGCCGGGTCGGCTGGGCGTGGGGCATGTTCGGCGCGCCGGTGTCCGACCGCCGGGGCACGGTAGCGTTCCTCCCCACCACCAGCGGCGGCTTCACCGTGCGGGGCTGAGCCCGCCGGGCCGCCCGACCGAGCTCGGAGGCCCGCCCGATGACCGCCCGCACCACCCCGTCCGGCGACCGGCACGGCGAACGTGCCGCACACCCCGTACGCGCCGAGCACGCCGCACGCGCCGAACACCCCGAACCCTCCGACCAGGGCGCGGGGTTCACCGACCACGCAGGGGATGGCCGGTGAACCCCGTGCCCGCCGCCGACCTCCGCCGGCTCGCCGCCGTCGGCCCGTACTTCGCCCTCGGCACGGCCAGCTCCGCCGACGACACCCCGCCGCCGGGCTACCGGCCGCTTCGCGAGCTGTACGACGGCGGGCCGGACGGGCCGCTGGCGGCGCGGGTGCACGTCGTGGCGCAGCGGCTCGGCACCGCCGAGCTCCGCGTCGCCGCGTCGATCCTGCACCTGGGCCTGGCCGCGCGGTTCTGGTCGGTGGGCGTGGGCGCGGCCGTCCTGCTCGGGGCGGTGCCGTCACTGGAGGAGGCATGGATGCGGATCCCCGACCAGGGCCCGATAGACCTGTGGACGCCGCAACGGACACCGCAGGGCCCGCCGGTCACCGGGCCCCTCGTCGAGCAGCTTCACAAGGCCGTCCTCACAGGCCAGTTGGATCCCCTCGCCGCTGCCGTCCGCGCCGTCGTCCCGCTCTCCGCCCGATTGCTGCTCGGCAATTCCGCGTCCGCCCTCGCCGGCACCCTGCGCGTCCTGGACGGTCACGCCCCGGACGCCGCCCGCACGTTGGTCGCCGAGCTGCTGGACCAGCCGCCCCTCACCGGAACGGGCACGCTCCGCACGGGCCCGCACGGCACGGCGTTCGGGCGCCGAAGCTGCTGCCTGTACTACCGCGTGGGCCCGGGCGCCGGCGTGTGCGGGGACTGCTGCTTCACCCGCCCGCCGTCCGCCAGGAAGCCCTGAGGCCCGGAAGCCCGGAAGCCCGAACCCCCAAGCCCCCCAAGCCCCCGAAGCCCCCGAGAAGCCCCGGAAGCCCCTCGGAGCCCTGAGACGGTCGCGCCCGTTCCGGCCGGAGCGCAGCGACCCGCGTCCGGCTTGTCCAGGGCCGGGCGCGGGCCGTCGATCCCCCGCCCGGTGCCGATGCCCTGGCGCCGGGGGAGTCCTCATCCGTCGGCGGTCAGACCGCGACCGCCTCCTCCATCTCCTCCTCGGCCTCGACGTCCGCTGCCTCGCCCCGCGCGGCCTCCAGGGGACGGCGCCCGCGCCGCTCGTACACCGCCGCGGCCGCCATGACCACCCCGCCGAGCAGGAGCCAGACCGCGAGGGTCAGCACGTGCCCGCCGAGGCCGGCCCCGCCGTCGAAGTAGAGGATGCTGCGCGCCCCCTCCAGGAAGCCGGCTCCGGTCCAGAAGCCGTGCAGGGTGCCGAAGAAGCCGTTCTGCAGCTCGGGGCGGTAGATGCCGCCGGAAGTCGTGAAGTTGAGCATCACGAACAGGACCATCATCGTGAGCGTGGTCCACTTCTTCAGGAAGGTGTGCAGACCGGTCCCGATGAAGACCACGCCCGCCGAGTAGAGCCAGCCGAGCGCCCACACCGCCGTCGCGTCGTGGTCGACGACGTGGAACACCGGGCCTGCGGTGACGATCCCGATCACGCTCACGACGAGCGAGACCGCGAGGCCGACGAGCGCCCGGATCCGCATGCCCAGCGCCGCGCCAGCCGCGCCGATCACGGCGACGCTCGCGTACGAGCCGATGCTCAGCGCGACCAGGAGGAAGAACAGTCCCTGGCCGGTCGGGTCGCCCTTGGCGGGCGTCGTGAGGTCGGTGACGCGCAGCGGCAGGCCTTGCCGGTCGGTGACGCCGGTGAAGACCGCCGTGGCGGCGACGACCGAGGTGTCCGAGTTGCCCTTGGCGACGATCAGTTCGGGGCTGCGGGCGTCCGGCACGAACGCGCCGACCAGGTCGCGGTCCCTGAGCTGCTGCTCGGCGGTGGCGCGGTCGGGCAGCGCGCGGACGTCGAGGGCGTCTCCGGCCTTCGCGCGGATCGCCTGCGCGAGGCCCTGCGTCTGCGGGGTGGTGCCGACGACGGCGACCTTGAGGTGGTGCGGCTCGGGCTGGTGGAAGGCACCCTGATAGGCGAGCGCCATACCGAGGCACATCAGCAGCGGGGTGATCAGGTGGACGGCGAGGTGCTTGAGCGAGTGCCCCAGGGCGGGCGCTGCGGCGGGGTTCCGGGATGTGCTGCTCATGGCGTTCGTACCGTCCTCCGATGACGCGGTGACACTGTGGCGCCGCGACAACGTGGCGCCGTGGCGCTGTGCCACTTGGGGCATGGATGGCAAATACACCCAATGAAGGTGGTAAATGCAACCATCTGTGGATGTAGCCTACAACCATCTGACACCGATCGGAAGCGCCCCCTCCTCGCCCGCGCCTCCTCGCCCGGCCTCACACCAGCTCGAACACCCCGTACCCGAACCCGTCCGCCCGCAGTTCCCCGTCCACGACCCGCACGCCCTGGACGTCCAGCGCCCTGACGGCCTCCCCCAGCGGCACCGCCCCCGGCTCCCGCCGAGGATTGACGGCCACCAGGTACCGCTCCGACCGCGTGTACACCAGCGGGTACCCGCCGCTCCGCACGTCCACCCCGCCCGACGCGCCCAGCCCCGGGTGCGCCCGCCGCAGCGCTATCAGCCGCCGGACGGTGTGCAGCAGCGACGTCGGGTCGGCGCGCTGGGTGAGCACGTCGGGCCGGTGCGGGTCCGGGTCGACGGGCAGGTAGAGCCGCTCGGGCGCGGCGGCGGAGAAGCCGGCCGTCGGGCCGGGCGCCCACTGCATCGGGGTGCGCGAGCCGGCCCGGTTGTAGCGCGGGCCGAGCACGCTGCCCTCGGTGTCGGGCAGGCCCGGCACGTACCGCATGCCGATCTCGTCGCCGTAGTAGACGGCGGGCAGGGTCGGCCAGGTGAGCAGGAACGCGAAGGCGGCGGGCAGTTCCTCGGCGGTGCGCGGACCGGCCGCGAGGCGGGAGAAGTCGTGGTTGGCGGTGGGCAGCACGATGTGGCCGCTGTCCTCGGTGAGTTCGGCGGCCGAGCGCCACGCGTCGAGGAAGACCTGCGGCGTGCCGCGGCCGTCGGCCTCGAAGTAGCACGCGTCCTGGTGCCAGAACTCCTCGACCGTGCCGCCGTTGTTGTTCCAGAGGGAACGCAGCGGGAGGCCGCGGTCGGCACCGCCGAAGTGGAGGAAGAAGTCGGCGTGGAAACCGGCCGAGAGGGCGGCGGCCGGGTCGCCCCACTCGGCGAACAGGGCGGCCTGCGGGTGGGTGCGGTCGAGCCAGTCGCGCACGCCGGTCCAGAGCTTCCCGGTCTCGGTCCGGTCCGGGTCGTCCTTGACGAGCGAGTACGCCATGTCGACGCGGAAACCGGCCACGCCGAGGCCGAGCCAGTGGGACATGATGTCGCGCAGCGCCGCGCGGTTGGCGCGGGGCCCGTCCGCGTCCACCGGCTGGCGCCAGGGTTCGTCGGAACTCGGGCGCGCGTAGCCGAAGTTGAGGGCTGGCTGGCAGTCGAAGAAGTTCGGCCGGTAGAAGCCCGGACGGCTGCCGGGCGAGGCGACGAAGCCGTCCGCCTGCCGGTCGGACCAGATGTAGCGGTGGTCGGCCGGGTCGTCGGCGGCGGCCAGGAACCAGGGGTGGCGGTCGGAGGTGTGGCCGGCGACCAGGTCGAACAGGATCCGGATGCCCTTGCGGCGCGCGGCCTCGACCAGCGCGACCAGTCCGTCGGTGCTGCCGTAGCGCGGGGCGGGGGTGAAGTAGTCGGTGATGTCGTAGCCGGCGTCGCGGAACGGCGAGGCGAAGCAGGGGTTGAGCCAGACCGTGTCGACGCCGAGCCAGGAGAGGTGGTCGAGGTGCTCGGCGATGCCGCCGAAGTCACCGATGCCGTCGCCGTCGGAGTCGGCGAAGCTCTGGGGGTAGATCTGGTAGAGGACGGCGTCGGCCAGCCAGTCGGGGCCGGGGCGGGTCGAGGTCATGGGCTGGGTCCTCCTGCCGGGTCCGGTGCCGGATCCACCGATTCTCGCGCAATCCCGCCCGCCCCGACAGTGCGCCGCACCAGCGCGCCGCCGTCGCGGCGGGACCTCCGGCGGCGACGCCGACGCGCGCCCCGCCCTACCGTCCGCACGCCTGCGTGAACGCCCGGGCCCGGCGTGTGATCTCCGCCCAGTCCCCCGCCGCGACGGCGTCCGGCGGCACCACGTCCGTGCCCGCGCAGACCGCGAACGCGCCGTGGGCGAGGAACGCGGCGGCGTTGCCCGCGTTCACCCCGCCCGAGGCGACCAGCGGGACGTCCGGGTAGGGGCCGTGCAGGTCCTTGAAGTAGCCGGGCCCGAACGCCTTCGCCGGGAAGATCTTGACGGCCGCCGCGCCCAGGTCGACCGCGCGGGCCACCTCGGTCGGGGTGAGCGCGCCGAGCACCACCGGCACCCCGGCGGCGTGCGCGGCGGCGGCCACCTCGGGCCGGCAGCCGGGGGTGACGAGGAAGGACGCCCCGGCCGCGACCCCGCGCTCGGCCTGCTCGGAGGTCAGGACGGTCCCCACTCCGACCCGCCACCCGGCCTTCGAGGCAGTGGCCAGACATTCCGTCACATCTGGTGTCGTATAGGTGAATTCGGTCCAGGTGATGCCACCATCGGCCAGCGCGGCGCACAGTGCGGCGGCGTCCGGGATCCGCGGCGCGCGGACCACGGCGAGGACCCGGTCGCCCTGGAGGGCGGCAAGGGCCGCCAGACCGGCAGGGGATGGCACGGAGGACGTCACAGGGCTCGGGTTCCTCGATCGGTACGGCGCAGGGCGCGCCCGGGCCTGGCGCCCGTGGTGCGGCCCTGCCGGACGACGGCGGTGCCGTTGACGTAGACGTGCTCGATGCCCTCGGCCCGCAGCCGGGGCCGCTCGAAGGTGGCGGCGTCGCGGACCCGCCCGGGGTCGAAGAGCACCAGGTCCGCGTGGTACCCGGGCGCGATCCGGCCGCGCCGGTGCAGTCCGAGCCGGGCGGCGGGCCGCCCGGTCATCCGGGCCACCGCCTCCTCCAGCGTGAGCACGCCCAACTCCCGGCTGTAGTGGCCGAGGTAGCGCGGGAACGTACCCCAGGCACGCGGGTGCGGACGGGCGCCGACGAGCAGCCCGTCGCTGCCCGCGGTGTGCGCGGGGTGGCTCATGATCGCCCGGACGTTCTCCTCGTGGCCGACGTGCTGGAGGATCGTCGTGGCCAGTTCGTCCCGCCGCAGCAGGTCGAGGAAGACGTCCGCGCCGCCGCTCCCCCGTTCGGCGGCGAGCTCGGCGACCGTCCGCCCGACCGCACCCGCCAGTTCGACCGAGCGGACGCCCGAGACCTGGATCGTCGTCCAGTCCGCGACCACCCCGTGGCAGCCGTCGCTGCCCGCCTCCTGCACCGCGTGCCGGATCCGCTCGCACGCCGCCGGGTCGGCAAGCCGGGCGAGGGTCGCGGCCGGGCCGCCCTCGGTGGCCCAACTCGGCAGCAGGGCGGCCAGGGTGGTTGATCCCGGCAGGTACGGATAGCTGTCCAGGGTGAGGTCCACGCCGTCGGCGAGCGCCGCGTCCAGGAGGTCCAGCAGTTCCCCGGCCCGGCCCGCGTTGACGCCGAAGTTCATCGTCGCGTGGGTCAGGTGCAGCCCGCAGCCGCTCCGCCGGGAGATCTCCACCATCTCCGCGTACCCCTCCAACGCACCGGCGCCGTAGGAGCGTTGGTGCGGCGCGTGGAAACCGCCGTAGGCCGCGACCACCGTGCACAGGTCGGTCAGCTCGGCGGTGTCCGCGTACATCCCGGGCGTGTAGCTCAGCCCGCTGGACATGCCGACCGCCCCGGCCAGCAGCCCGCGCGCCAACTCCTGGCGCATCCGGTCGAGTTCGAGCGGGGTCGGCCTGCGATCGGCCCAGCCCATGGCGAGCATGCGCAGCGATCCGTGCGGGACGAGATAGCAGGCGTTGACGGCGACCCGGGTGCGGTCGAGGCGGTCCAGGTAGCCGCCGATGTCCCGCCAGTCCCACTCGAGGTCCGCCGGATCGCCGTTCCAGCCCGCGAGTTGGCGGCGCAGTGCGGGCAGGGTGGTGTCGTCCACCGGGGCGTACGACAGTCCGTCCTGGCCGAGGACCTCGCAGGTGACGCCCTGGGTGACCTTGGCCGGGTGCTCGGGTTCGAGCAGCAGGGCGAGGTCGGAGTGGGCGTGCATGTCGATGAACCCGGGGGCGAGGACGAGCCCGTCGGCGTCCACGGCGCGCCCGCCGTCCGGCCCGGCCCCGATCCCGCCGTCCGGCCCGGCCCCGACCCCGGTGATCAGCCCGCCGGCGATCCGGACGTCGGCCCGGTAGCGCTCCGCGCCGGTGCCGTCGACGACGGTCGCGCCCCGGAAGACGACCGCCCCGCCCGGATCGCCGCCCTCGCCCCGGCTCATCAGAAGAACGTCCTGACCAGCCCGGTGACCTTGGGCTCGGCCGCGTCCGCGGAGTCCAGCACGGGGATGGCGGTCCACTTGTCGAACGCGGTGCACGGGTGCGAGACCCCGAGGCGCAGCACCGCACCGACGGGTGCGAGGTCGCCGGCGTCCCGCAGGAACGCGTGCTGGTCGTTGAGCGCGGTGATCCGGGCCGCCGTGCCGGTCAACCCGGCGCCTCCGCGTACGAGTTGCGGCTCCGGCATGCCCTCGTCGAAGGGCAGGTCGCGCTTTCCGGCGTCCAGGAGGGCGAGTTGCGGCTCGGGCCGGGAGACCACGCGTGCCCAGCCGTGCAGGGCACCCCGGAAGGGCGCGTCCCCGGCGCCCCGGACGAGCGGCGAGATGCCGCGGTAGAAGCCGTCGTCGTGCGCGAGGTAGGCACCCGAGCGCAGCACGGTGAGCGCGTCCGGCAGCGCGGCCAACTCCTCGACCACCAGGTCGAAGTAGGCGCTGCCGCCGGCCGAGACGATCGGCGGCGCGTCGTCGGGGTAGGCACGGGCGAGCCGTCCGTGCAGTTCGGCGAGCGCCTTCAGGTAGCCGCGGACGGTGGCGAGCTTCTCGGCCGTCGCGTCGTGGGCGAGCGCTCCCTCGTACCCGCCGACGCCCGCCAGCCGAAGTGTCGGGGCGCGCAGGACGGCGGCGGCGACCTCGACGGCCGCGTCGACGCCGCGGGCGCCGGTCCGTCCGCCGGGGCCGCCGAGTTCGACGAGCACCTCGACGGGCCGCGCGGCCCCGGCGGCGCGCAGCGCCTCGTCCATCAGCAGGACGCTCTCGACGCCGTCCACCCAGGAGACGAAGCCGAACTCGGGGTCGGCGTCGAGTTCGGCGGCGAGCCAGCGCAGCCCGGCCGGGTCGAGCAGGGTGTTGGCGAGCAGGATCCGCTGGACGCCGAAGGCGCGGGCGACGCGGACCTGGGGCAGGTTGGCGAGGGTGATGCCGTGGCTGCCGGTGTCCAGCTGCGCCTTCCAGAGGGCGGGCGCCATCGTGGTCTTGCCGTGCGGGGCGAGGGCGACGCCGGCCTCGGCGCACCAGTCGGCCATGGTGCGCAGGTTGTGGTCGAGCGCGGCGGCGTCGAGGGTGAGCAGCGGGGTGCCGAGCCCGCTCAGGGTGGGCCCGGCGGCCAGCCAGTCCCGGACGGTGCGACCGTGCCCGTCGGCCGGGACGGCCTTGAACCGCCAGTCCAGCACCTCGTCGGCGAGCGCCGCGACGGCGGCGGCGTCGATGCCGGGACCGCTGCCGGCACAGGCGAATGCGCCGCGTGCGAAGGTCTGCCCCACTGTCTTCCTCCATCAGCCAGGTTGCAACATGCGCAACGAGGGTTGCACATGCTGGCATCACGGTTCTAGCATCGGCGCCGGACCACGGTCAACGGAACCGGCCTCGGCCGTCGGAGCCGGTCCGATGCCGCCGCCCCGGGCACAGCCGCAGACGAGGAGCCCAGCAGATGTCGCCACAGGACACCCCGGGCCCGGCACGCCCCGGCCCGCCGGCCGCCGTCTGCGTGGGCGAGTCGATGGCCGTCCTGCTGCCGGACCGCCCGGGCCCGCTGGAGGCGGTGGACACCTTCCGGCTGTCGGTCGGCGGCGCGGAGTCCAACGTCGCCGGGGCCCTCGCCGCGCTCGGCGTGCCCACCGCGTGGATCAGCCGGGTCGGCGACGACGGCTTCGGCCGCCGCCTGCTCGCCGAGGTGGCCGCCCGCGGGGTCGACGTCTCGGCCGTCGCGGTGGACCCGCACCGGCCGACGGGCCTCTACCTCAAAGAGGTCGGCGGATCCACCGGCCACCACCACGACCTCGGCCCCGGCCGCAGCCGTCTGCACTACCACCGCCGCGGCTCGGCCGCCGCCGCGCTCTCCCCCGCCCTGCTGGACGATCCGACGGCCGCCCGCCTGCTGGCCGGCGCCCGGCTGCTGCACCTGTCCGGCATCACCGCCGCGCTCTCCGACGACTGCCTCGCCCTCCTGCACGCCCTGCTCGCCGGCCCGCGCCCGAGCCACCCGGACGGTCCGGACAGCCCGAAGAGCCCCCACCGCCTGGTGAGCTTCGACCTCAACTGGCGCCCCGCGCTCTGGCGCGACCGCGACCCGGCCGTCCTGCCACCCCTGCTGGACGCCGCCGACGTCCTGCTGCTCGGCGCCGACGAGGCAGCGGCCGCGTTCGGCACCGGCGACCCGGCCGACCTGCGCCGCCGCTTCCCGTCACCCGCCACCGTCGTCGTCAAGGACGCCGCCCGGTCCGTCACCGCGCTCGACCGGGACGGCTCCGCCGTCACCGAACCCGCCCTCGCCGTCGAGGTCGTCGAGGCCACGGGCGCGGGCGACGCCTTCGCGGCCGGCTACCTCGCCGGCGCGCTCCGCGGCCTGGACCAGCGCCGCCGGCTGCGTCTCGGCCACCTGAGCGCGGCCTGCGCGCTCACCGCCCACGGCGACCAGGCCGAACTGCCGCCCGAGGCCGTCGTCGCCGCCCTGCTCGACGCCGCCCCCGCCGCCTGGGCCGCCACGCGCGTCACGGCTACCGCCATCACCAGCCCCGCGCTCGGCTCCCGGGCGAGCCGGACGACCCCGAGCGGAGCCCGATGAGCCAGACCGTCAGCCGCGCCCTGCGCATCCTCGCCGAGCTCGGCGAGGGCGAGCGCTCCCTCGACCAGCTGGCCGAGGTGCTCGGCGTGCACAAGACGACCGTGCTGCGCCTGCTCCAGAGCCTCGAAGAGGAACGGTTCGTCTACCGCGACGCCGGCTACCGCTACCACCTGGGCGCCGGCCTGTTCGCCCTGTCCGGCCTCGCCCTGGAGCAGCGCGGCATCCGCCGCATCGCCGCCCCGCACCTGGCCGAGCTGAACGCCGTCACCGGCCAGACCGTGCACCTGGCCGCGTACGAGGGCGGCGAGGTCGTCTACATCGACAAGTTCGACTCCCGCCACCCGGTCAGGATGTACTCCCGGATCGGCCTGCGCGCCGCGCTGCACAGCGCCGCCGTCTCCAAGGTGCTGCTCGCCGACCTGCCGCTGCCCGAGCGGCGCCGGGTCGTGGCGGGCATCGACTTCACCCCGCACACGGCCAACACCCTCACCTCCCCCGAGGCGCTGCTCGCCGAGCTGGAGCGGGTGGCCGCACAGGGCTGGGCGCAGGACCACGCGGAGCACGAAGCCTTCATCAACTGCGTGGCCGCGCCGATCCGGGACGCGAGCGGCCGGGTCGTCGCCGCCGCGTCGATCTCGGTGCCGGACGTCCTCCTCCCGTACGAGCAAGTGCTGGAACTGCTACCGAAGTTGCTCGCCACCACCCGCACGATCTCGGCCGACTGCGGTCGGCCGGAACATACCTGACACCCAGTCAAAGGATGAGCATGAGCGACAAGACCGAGGTCCGCACCGACGGCGCCCCCGCCCCGGCCTGGCTGTTCTCCCAGGGCGTGCGCAAGGGCCCGATCCTCCAGGTCTCCGGCCAGGGCCCGCAGGACCCGGCCACCGGCGAGTACCTGCACCACGGGGACGTGAAGGCGCAGACCCGGCGGACGCTGGAGAACGTCAAGGCGATCGTGGAGGCCGGCGGGGCGAGCATCGAGGACGTCGTGATGTTCCGCGTCTACCTCACCAAGCGCGCCGACTTCGCGCCGATGAACGAGGTCTACGGGGAGTTCATCGAGGAGAACATCAAGCCGGGCGGCGTGAAGCCCTGCCGCACCACGATCTTCGTCGAGCTGCCGCAGGAGCCGATGCTGGTCGAGATCGACGCCCAGGCCGTCGTCTCCTGACACCCCACGGTCGTGGTCACCAACGGCCAGGGCCCGGACGCCTCACGCCGTCCGGGCCCGCCGCTTGCCACCGGCGCCCGCCTCCCTTAGGTTAGGCTCACCTAACCAACAGGAGGTCCGCATGGCCACCGCGCGCCAGCACCCCGCCGACGAGGTCGCCGAGCCCACCACCGCCGAGCGGGTGCACAGCCTGCTCACCGCAACCGCGTCGCTCACCGTCCGCGCCCTCGGCGAGCACCACGACCTCGCCACCCCGGTCGCCCTCCACGGCTCCCGCCTCCGTCTGCGCGCCCCCATCGATGCCCCGCTGACCCTCGCCGCCGTCGACGCCCCCGACGGCCTCGCCGTCGTCCTCGACGTCACCGACGTCTCCCCCGTCGCCGTCCGCGACCGGGTCCGCGGCCGCCTCTCGCTCGCCGGCCGGCTGCGCCCGGCCCACCTCGCCGACGACGGCCTCGGCGTCCACCTGCTCGTCGACGCCGCCCACGCCGTCCTGTCCACCCCCTACGGCACCGGCGCCGTCACCGCCGCCGAACTCGCCCTCGTCACCCCTGACCCGCTCGCCCGCACCGAGGCCGGCCTGCTGACCCACCTCGCCGACGACCACGCCGACGCGCTCGCCGTCCTCACCCGGCTGCTCGACCCCGCGCTCCTCACCGGTCACCCCGCCGTGCGCCCGCTCGCCCTCGACCGCTACGGCCTGGTGCTGCGCCTGGACCACCCGCACGGCCACCGCGACGTCCGCCTGGTCTTCCCCGAACCGGCCACCGACACCGAGGACTTCGGCCACCGCATGCACGACCTGCTGGCCGCCGCCCAGCACGCGCTGCCCGTCCACCGCAGCTGAGAACAGCCCGGCCCGAAAGCACACCTGCCGGATCGCCGATCACGTTCCGCCGCATCCTCCGACACCCGTCCGCCGCACCGACCGCCACACCCGACCGGCGCGATCGCAGTACGCCGAAGGCCGGCCCACCGAACACCCCGTCAACGAACGACCGTTCCGACCGATCCACCGGGCCTTCTCTTGATCTTCACGTCAGCTGGTTCTCATCGCCGTCTCACGGTCGCGGTGGATCGTGGCCCGACGATGGACGAACACCCGGGGGGAATCGGAGCCATGACGGCAGAGGGCAAGGTAAGACCGGGCACGGAAAGAGCGGGCACGGCCCGCTGGTTCGGCCGGATGACGCTCCGCGGCCGGCTCGCGCTGTTCACCGCGGCCGCGGTCTCGCTGTCGGTCGTGGCCTGCGTGGTGGCCGGCTGGTTCGTCGCGCGCGACGAGATGGTCAACCAGGTCGACCAGACGCTGTCCCGCGCGTGGATGCCGGGCAACCGGCCGCCGAGCAGCGCGCAGATCAAGGCACTGAACGACTGGTGCAACGGCGCGGTCGGGCAGCCCTGGATGCCCAAGGGGGACACCGTCCCCACGGTGCTCGTCGCCGACGGCACCTCCTGCCCGCGGAAGGACCCCCGCGCCGTGGTCGTCATCCCGGACGACCTGCCCGTCGCGGCGAGCGGGAGCACCGGCCCGCACGCCACCTCGCTGTTCCGCGACGGCCGCACCGTGGACGGCACCCCGGTGCGGGTCTACGTGGTCAGCTTCGGTCCGGTGATGTTCGACAACGCCGCCTCCACCGCCGCCGTGGCACTCGCCCAGCCGCTCGAACCGGTGCAGGACGCGCTCACCGAGCTCGCCCTGATCACCGCCGGCGCCGCTGCCGTCGTCATCGCGCTCGCCGCCGCGGGCGCCCTGTGGATCGCCCGCACCGCCCTTCGCCCGATCGACCGCCTCACCCGCGCGGCCCAGCACATCGCCCGCACCCAGGAGCCGGGCGTGGTGACGATCGAGGTCACCGGCCACGACGAGATCGCCCGGTTCGGCGAGGCCTTCAACGCGATGAGCACCGCCCTCGCCGGCTCGTTGGACAGCCAGGCCCGGCTGATCGCCGACGCCGGCCACGAACTGCGCACCCCGCTGGCCTCCATGCGCACCAACGTCGACCTGCTCATCCGCAGCCAGGAGTCCGGCCGGCCGCTGCCCGAGGCGACGCTCACCCGGATCCTCGGCAACATGAAGGCGCAGATGGCGGAACTCTCCACCCTCATCGGCGACCTGCTCGAACTGTCCCGACCCGCCGACGCCCGCGGCGCGAAGCCGCTGCCCGTCGTCGCCCTGCACGACATCGCCACCCGGGCCGTCGAACGGGCCGAACTGCGCGGCCCCGGCCTGGTGCTCGGCGCCGACCTGACGCCCTGGTATGTCCGCGCCGATCCGCACGCGCTGGAGCGCGCCGTGATCAACCTGCTGGACAACGCGGTGAAGTTCAGCCCGCCCGGCGGACGGATCGACGTCTCGCTGGCGGCCGGCGAACTCGCCGTCCGCGACGAGGGCCCCGGCATCGCCGCCGAGGACCTCCCGCACGTCTTCGACCGCTTCTGGCGCTCCCCGTCCGCCCGCCAACTGCCGGGATCCGGCCTGGGGCTGGCGATCGTCGCCCGCACGGTCCGCGCGGCCGGCGGCGAGGTCACGCTCGCACCGGCCGGCCCGGACGGCGGCACCGTCGCGACCGTCCGGCTGCCGGGCGCGGCCACGCCGCCGCCGGAGACTCCCCCGCCGCCCGGCGCCGACCGGAGCTGAGCCGGGCAACAACAACGGAAGGCCGGACGAACAGCGACCGGCCCGGCCCACGAGGAGTCCTCGTGGGCCGGGCCGGTCTGGGCGTGTCCCGCGCCCATGTCCGCCGATGCGGCGATCACCCGGTCGAGCGGTCACCCGACATGACCATCCCGGTCGATCGTTTCGCCCCGCACCTACGGTGGTCCGTCATCCCCGGAGGGGGGAACTCAGAGCGCGACGCCGTGCGCCCGGAGGTAGGCGACCGGGTCGATGTCCGAGCCGTACTCCGGCCCGGTGCGGATCTCGAAGTGCAGGTGCGGGCCGGTCACGTTGCCGGTCGCACCGGACAGTCCGAGCTGCTGGCCGACGGTCACGGACTGGCCGACCGTCACGCCGATCGAGGACAGGTGCGCGTACTGCGCGTACTTGCCGTCGGCGAGCCGGATCTCGACCTCGTTGCCGTAGGCGCCGCCGTTGTCGGCCTTCACCACGACGCCGTTGGCGACGGCGCGCACCGGGGTGCCGGTGGAGGCGACGAAGTCCTGGCCGGTGTGGTGGCCGGAGGCCCACATCGTGCCGGCGACGCCGTAGGCCTCGCCGAGCACCGGGTTGGCGAGCGGGGCGACGTAGCCGGAGGCGGCGGCGACCGGAGCCGCGGCCGGGGCCTGGGCGGGCTGGGCCACGGCGGCCTGGACCTGCACCTGGGCACCCGGGGTGGTGGCCTCGGTCCGGACCTGCAGCTGCTGCCGAGGAGCCGGCGCGGCCTGCGGCTTGGCGGCCGGGGCGGCGGGCTTCTGAACGGGAGCGGCCGGGGCGGCCTGGGCCGCGATCGCGAGCGACTGACCCGGGAAGATCAGGTTCGGGTTGGCGCCGACCACGGAACGGTTGTGCGCGTACAGCGCCTGCCAGCCGCCCTCGACGTGCTTGGCGTCGGCGATCTTCGAAAGGGTGTCACCGCTGACGACCCGGTAGGAGGCGTCGCCCTGGGCGGCGGCCGGAGCGGCCGGAGCGGCCGGAGCCGAGGCGGCGGCGACCGGAGCGACCGGAGCGGCGGGGGCGGTGTGGGCCTGGGCGCTCATCGCGGTGACGAGCGGGAGGGCGAAGGAGACACCGGTGACGGCGGTCGCGATGCCGATGCGGGCGGCGCGGGGCAGGGTGATACGACGAGCCTGAGCAGGCATGGAAGTTTCCTCTCCGACGCCTGCGAGGTGAGCTGTCGGGTTCGGGCTGGAGTTGCCCGGCCGCATGCGCGGCTTCACCCCGAGCCGGTCCTGGACTTCCGCGCCAACAGCGCGAATTCCGGTCCGGCGACTTACCTGTGGGTCCCCCGCTCCTGCCGTACAGAGTTCAGTTCGAGCCACCGGGCAGCGGCAGGACTCGGCGTTCCACCCGGTGGATCCGTCCGGGCTGGCCGGTCGGTCGCTGAACTAAAACTCATCCGTCCGGGTGAAGCAATGTCGATCTCTTGAACCCGCAACAACCCCACCCGTCACGATGACGCTCCGAATGATCCGGAATACGGTGCGTGCACAATCCATTCACCGCCCGCAGCGGATCGACGACCCTCCGCCGACGAACCGACCTCTCCGCAGCCGATCGATCACCCATCGTCACCCCCGGACGCACCGCCGGTGACCCTTGTCACGTGCACCCCACCGGGCAGAGGATCGGGCCGTGACCACAACCAACGCCGGCACCCTGCGCCTGGGCACCGCGCAGGGACGCTGGGTCCTCCTGGCAACGGTGCTCGGCTCCAGCATGGCGCTGCTCGACGGCACCGTGGTGAACGTCGCCCTGCCCCGCATCGGCACCAACCTCGGCGCCTCCCTCGCGTCCCTGCAGTGGACGCTGAACGCCTATCTGCTGACGCTCGCCGGGCTCATCCTGCTCGGCGGCGCGCTCGGCGACCGCTACGGCCGGCGCCGGGTCTTCCTGCTCGGCGTGGTCTGGTTCGCCGTCGCCTCCGCGGCCTGCGCCGCCGCGCCGAACATCCAGGTGCTGATCGCCGCACGCGCCGTCCAGGGCATCGGCGGGGCGCTGCTGACGCCCGGTTCGCTCGCCATGCTCCAGGCCGTCTTCCACCCGGACGACCGCTCGGCCGCGGTCGGCCTGTGGTCCGGCCTCGGCGGGGTGTCGGCGGCCGTCGGCCCGTTCGTCGGCGGCTGGCTGGTGGACGGCCCCGGCTGGCGCTGGATCTTCCTGCTCAACCTGCCGCTCGCCGCCGCCGTCATCGCGGTCGCCACCCGCTACGTCCCCGAGAGCCGGGACGAGAGCGCCACCGGCCGCTTCGACGTGCTCGGCTCGGCGCTCGCCGCCCTCGCGCTCGGCACCTTCACGTACGCGCTGACGGCGGCCGGCGAGGGCCTCTCCCCCGCCGTCTGGCTCACCGGCGTGCTCGGGCTCGTCCTCGGCGCGGCCTTCATCGCCGTCGAACGCCGCGCCCCCGAACCGATGCTGCCGCTCGGCCTGTTCTCCTCACGGCTGTTCACCGCCGTGAACCTCGTCACCCTCTGCGTGTACGCGGCGTTCAGCGGCGTCTTCTTCCTGCTGGTCGTCCAGCTGCAGATCGTCGCCGGCTTCTCGCCGCTGGTGTCCGGCCTGGCCCTGGTCCCGATCACCGTGCTGATGCTCGCGCTGTCCTCGCGCGCCGCGCGGCTCGGCAAGCGGATCGGCCCGCGGATCCCGCTCACCGTCGGCCCGCTGCTGTGCGCCGCCGGGGTGCTGCTGATGCTGCGCGTCGGGGCCGGCTCCTCCTACTGGACGGACGTCCTGCCCGCCGTCACGGTGATGGGCTGCGGCATGACTCTGCTGGTCGCACCGCTGACGGCGACCGTCCTCGCGGCCGTCGAGGTGCGGCACGCGGGGATCGCGAGCGGGGTCAACAACGCCGCCGCCCGCGCGGCCGGCCTGCTCGCGGTCGCGGCCCTCCCGGCCCTGGCCGGCCTGAGCGGAGACGCCTACCGGGTGCCGGCCGCGGTCGACGACGCCTTCCACACCGCGATGCTGATCTGTGCCGGGCTCCTGACGGCCGGCGCGATCACCGCCTTCGCGACCATCCGCGGCAACGTGCTGGCCTCCGAGGACCACCCGGTCGCGGAGCCGGACACCGAGTGGTGCTGCGGCACGACCCCGCCCCTCGACCCCGGCCACGTCCACACGCACGAGGGCCCTGCCACCGGTCCGGCGGCAGGGCCCTCGAAAGCCTGAGGAGACTGACTCTCCGTCAGAGAATGTCGGCCGGGGCGTACTTGGCCGCCTCCGGGTAGGCCGCGGCGACAGCCTCGACCTGGCGGACGACCTCGGCCACCTGCGCACCGGCCGCGCCGGTGAACGACAGCCGGTCGGCCAGCAGGGCGTCCAGCGCGGCCCGGTCCAGCGGGATCCGCTCGTCGGCGGCCAGCCGGTCCAGCAGCTCGTTCTCGCGGGCGCCGGCGCGCATCGCGAGCGCGGAGGCGACGGCGTGCTCCTTGATGACCTCGTGCCCGGTCTCCCGGCCGACGCCCGCGCGCACCGCGCCCATCAGCACCTTGGTGGTGGCGAGGAACGGCAGGTAGCGGTCCAGCTCGGCCTCGACGACGGCCGGGAAGGCGCCGAACTCGTCGAGGACGGTCAGGAAGGTCTCCAGCAGGCCGTCGAAGGCGAAGAACGCGTCCGGCAGCGCGACCCGGCGCACCACCGAGCAGGAGACGTCGCCCTCGTTCCACTGGTCGCCGGCCAGCTCGCCGGTCATCGACGCGTAGCCGCGCAGGATGACGGCCAGGCCGTTGACGCGCTCGCACGAGCGGGTGTTCATCTTGTGCGGCATCGCGGAGGAGCCGACCTGGCCCTCCTTGAAGCCCTCGGTGACGAGCTCGTGGCCGGCCATCAGGCGGATGGTCTTGGCCAGGCTGGACGGCGCGGCGGCGAGCTGGACGAGGGCGGTGAGCACCTCGAAGTCCAGCGAGCGCGGGTAGACCTGGCCGACGCTGGTCAGCACGTTCTCGAAGCCGAGGTGCCCGGCGACCCGGCGCTCCAGCTCGGCCAGCTTCTCGGTGTCCCCGCCCAGCAGGTCCAGCATGTCCTGAGCCGTGCCGACCGGGCCCTTGATCCCGCGCAGCGGGTAGCGGGCGATCAGCTCCTCCAGGCGGCGGAAGGCCACCAGGAGCTCGTCGGCGATCGACGCGAAGCGCTTGCCCAGGGTGGTCGCCTGCGCGGCGACGTTGTGCGAGCGGCCGGCCATGACCAGCTCGGAGTGCTGCGCGGCCAGACTCGCCAGGCGCACCAGCACGGCCACCGTGCGGTCGCGCACGTGCTCCAGCGACTGGCGGACCTGCAGCTGCTCGACGTTCTCGGTCAGGTCCCGCGAGGTCATGCCCTTGTGGATCTGCTCGTGCCCGGCGAGCTCGCTGAACTCCTCGATGCGGGCCTTCACGTCGTGGCGGGTGATCCTCTCACGGGCGGCGATCGAGCCGAGGTCGACCTGGTCGATCACCCGCTCGTAGTCGGCGACGGCGTTCGCCGGCACCTCGACGCCGAGGTCCTGCTGGGCCTTCAGGACGGCGAGCCACAGGTGGCGCTCGAGGACCACCTTGTGCTCGGGGGACCAGAGCTGGGCCAGGGTCGCCGAGGCGTACCGGGAGGCCAGGACATTGGGGATCTGGGGCTTCGCGCTCACGCTTCGCAAGCCTAACAGCCGAGGTCACGCCGAACGTCGGCGCCCGCCCGCCGGCGCGGGCGCGCGCCACCGGCGGTGCTACTGCGCGCCGCCCGTCCGGCCGGACAGCACCGGCAGCACCTGCGAGCAGATCGAGTGCAGCGCGACGCGCTGCTCGTCCGTCATCGCCTCGAAGGCCTGGTGGGTGCGCGCCATCTCGCCGCGGATGCGGGTCAGGATGTCCCGGCCTTGCCCGGTGATCACGACGATCTTCACCCGCCGGTCGCCCGCCGCCGCCTCCCGATGGGCGAGCCCGAGCGACTCCAGCCGGTCGACGATCCCGGTGACGTTCGAGGCGTCGCAGCCCAGCCGCCCGGCCAGCGCGCGCATCGGCACCGGCTCCTGCACCGCGCCGAGCGCCTTGGCCTGCGAGGAGGAGAGGCCGTGCCGGGCCGCGGCCGCCGCGAAGTCCTGGAAGTAGGCGGCACCGACGGCGGCCAGCACCTCCATCAGCTCGGCGTTGGTCGGTACGGTCGTCGTCGCTGTCGAACCCATGGGACCAGCGTACGGCCGAGTGCTTCAGCAACTCAAGCTTTGACCACGGCAACCGTCGCTGAATCAACCGCTCGGCGCATCGGCCGCCCTTGCACCGATCCCGCCAGACGCCCTCAGAGCACCAGTTGGTCGAACAGCCGCCGCAGCTCCGCCTCCGGGTCCGCGGTCAGCCCGGTGTGCACCGGACCCGGCTGGACGACCGCGCTGCGCGGCGCCGTCAGCCAGCGGAACCGCTGCCCCGGACTGTCCGACGCCGCCGGACCGGCCTGCGAACCGCCCGCGCACACCGCCTCGATCCCGTACAGCGCCCGCCGCACCCCGTGCACGTCGGCGACCGGGTCCAGCGCCAGCAGCCGGGCCTGGTCCAGGTGGGTGCGCGCGGCCAGGTGCGCGTTCTGCCGGCAGTACAGCAGCACGCCGACGTTGACGCACTCGCCGCGCTCGACCCGCGGCACCGCGCGGATCACGGCGTACTCGTAGTCGTGCAGTTCGACGGTCATGCGGGCACCTCCGGCAGCCAGTCGCGCGGACCGGCCAGTCGAGCGGTCAACTGGGCGCGGTACGCGGCACGCACCGCGTCCGGCGAGTCGAAGCCCGGCTCGTCCGCCAGCCAGACGTCCGGGATCCGTGCCACGGCCTGCTCGACCGCCGCCTCGGCGAGCGGCGCGAGGTCCTTGTCCGCGGCGGCGAGGTCCGGCCCGGAGCGCAGCAGCGCGTGGTCGGAGGCGTCGTACGGACGGCGGATCCACGCGGCGGCACCCGCCCAGTTGTGGTGGAAGATCAGGCTCGCGCCGTGGTCGATCAGCCGCAGCCCGCCGGTGGCGACCAACAGATTCGGATTCCGCCACGACCGGTCGACGTTGCCGATGAGCGCGTCGAACCAGAGCACCCGCCCGGCCAGGCCCGCGTCGACCTCGAAGCACAGCGGGTCGAAGTTGAGCGCCCCGCTGACGAACGCCATGCCGAGGTTGGTCCCGCCGCTGGCCCGCATCTGCTCCTGGACCTGCGGGTCCGGCTCGCTGCGCGCGAGCACCGGATCCAGGTCGACGGTCACCAGCTCCGGCACCGGCAGCCCCAGCCGCCGCCCGAGCTCGCCGGCCAGCACCTCCGCGACCAGCGCCTTGCGCCCCTGCGCGGCACCGACCCACTTCAGCGCGTACAGCCGCCGGTCGTCGGCCTCGACCAGGCCCGGCATCGAACCGCCTTCTCGCAGTGGCGTCACATACCGGACCGCCGTCACCTCAGGAAGCACACCCCCACCCTATCGGTGCCCCACCGAACCATCACCCACCCGACCCACGCCCCGCACCGACGCACCCACCCAATCCACCCCCTCCCCCTCATTCGATCTTGATCGGTGGCGGGGGTCCGGATGGCAGTTGCCTCGTTTGCGTACGCCGACCCGGCGCTGTCCGCGTTCGAGCTGGACTTCGTCGAGGGCGGCGAGCGCTGCCGGCCGGCGCTCGGGCAGGTCTGGAACCGGCGGTTCGAGTCGGTCGATCCGGTGCGTGAGTTCCGATGGGCCAAGGGCGGACAGGGCTTCGCGGGCTCGTATTTCTCCGCCACCGTGGGCGACCACGCGGGTTACGAATCGTGGCTGGAGCGGGACCGGCCGATCCTGCTGGACCGCGAGCCCGTGGTCGTGATCCGGGTACGCGACCACCGCGTCGAAGGCCGGCCCTGGATCGAAGCGACCTGGAAGCACCTGCACCGGGCCCCGGTCCCCTTCGGCGAACTCGCCTGGGACCGCGCCCGCCACCCCGGCCGCGGCGAGCGTATCCCGGTCGTCTACATCACCGTCCCGCCCGCCGCGACGCCCCGCATGCTCGCCGCCGAGTTCGCCCGCTTCCTCGGCCTGCCGATCACGCGGAGCGCGAACATCACCGAGGCCGTCGTCGGCGTCTGCACCGACACCCGCACCGGCCTGGTCCTGGTCGACGAACTGCACAACATCTCCCTGTACTTCTCCGAGCGCGTCCCCGCCACGTTCGTCCACGCCGGCATCGACATCGAGCGCAGCAACCTGCTGCCCGGCACCCGCGGCGCGCAGAGCGGGACTTTGACGCGGTGTCATCCCCGGCATCGCCGAAGTCCGCGACGACGTCGGCCGCGAAGGGCCGTTGCCCGGGGAACGGGACTCGGCCGAGCCGTGAAGACCGGCCCCCTCGGCGCGTGCACACCGTCGCGGTCATATTGCCGACCGCCTCGGGCCGCCAACCAGGACGCCATCGAGGACGACGTGCGGCAGGGCAGTCCGGCGCTCGGGTGCGTGTGCCGGCCGTAGGCTCTCCAACCAAGACGTTTTCGCCCCGCTGTGGCGGGACGGAGTCGTTGTCCCACGGTCGACACCCCGCGGCCGGAGCCCGAGGACCGGTCCCTGTCATGGTTCCGGTTGCGGGCCCGGTTGCGGCAATTGATAGTGGACACGGTGGCCGCATGGCGCTCGCCGGAGTGTGGGCCAAGCCACCAGCCGGCCCCGTGCCGTTGGTTGTTCCGGTCTGGCGACAATGGACAGGGCCCCTGACAAGGAGCCACGTCGCCCCGCCACCGAGCCGGCGAAGACGGCCGGCGGATCCCCTCCGATCGCGGCAGTGTCCGTTGCTGCCTTGCGCCGGCAACCCTTCGTGGTCAACACCGGCAGTACAGGCTGCCCGTGAGACCGTCTCCCCCCTCCCGGAATCCGAGAGGAGCACTCTTATGATCAAGAACACTCTGGCACGTCTCCTGACGGCATCGGCTCTTGTGGCCGGGGGCGCGATGCTGCTCCCCGACCCTGCGGTTGCACAGACGGGCTTCCACGTCGTCAACATGGCGACAGGCAAGTGCGCGACCGTCGCCGGAGGGGTCTCCGCCGACAACAACGTCCCCCTCGTCCAGTACAACTGCGACAACGACTCCTCGCGGCACTGGTATCTCAGCAACTGGAGCAACAACACCTTCCAGCTCGTCAACGTGAAGACGGGCAAGTGCGCGACCGTCGCCGGAGGGGTCTCCGCCGACAACAACGTCCCCCTCGTCCAGTACAACTGCGACAACGACTCCTCGCGCCGCTGGCGCCTCAGCAACGGGAACGGCAGCTCCTACCAGTTCGTCAACGTGAAGACGGGCAAGTGCGCGACCGTCGCCGGAGGGGTCTCCGCCGACAACAACGTCACCCTCGTCCAGTACAAGTGCGACAACGACCTCTCGCGCCGCTGGCAGCTGGCGTAAGGAGCCGTAAGACAGGGCCTCTGGTGGAGCTCGGGTCTTCGTCGAGACCTGGAACTGCCAGTAGGCCCTGTTTCCGCTGTCCCACGCCCTTGCACCGGTTGATCACGCGTCACCCTCGGACAGACACGGCTTCCGACCCGAATCCGCAGAGGTCTACGCGAGGGCCGGAAGCTCCTGGACCTTCGGCACCGACCCGATCTACCTCGGCTGACAGCCGCGCCCCGCACCGCACCCTCCGACCGCCAGGCGATCGACGATGACGTCGGCATGCATCTCCATGACCAGCACAGCCTGCTGGAGCATCTCGGGCCAGCAGTCTGCCGCCTTGGCCGGCGAGCAGAGCGTCAGCCCCACCTGCTCCAGCGACGCCGAACCTCGTGATCACGGCTAACCGTTTTGATGCGATCAAGATCGTTTAACACAGGACACCTCCCCTCCCCTCCCCTCCCAGCCACCTCAACCACCCCCCTCCCCCGAACCCACCCCAGCGAGAGGGTGCGCTGCGGGAGGGGGTGGCGGAGGGGGTGGCCGCGGAGAGGGGCGTGACGGGTGATTTTCAGAC
>NZ_JBEZGX010000002.1:137556-309770 GCF_040650235.1 Kitasatospora sp. NPDC048722 | reverse complement strand
TCGTACAGGCGGGTGGCCTGGAACAGGCCGTTGTCGCCCTTGACCAGGGCCTGGGTCTTCCAGCCGAACGCGGTCGCCCGCACCTGCTGCACCCACGCGCCGAGGTCGTCGACGCGCGAGGACGTCGCCCCGGTGCGGGTCTCGGTGGCGGGGGTGCCGAGGCATCCGCCCTGCCAGGAGCGGACGGCCACGGCGACGATCTCGGGGGTGCCGTTGCGGTCGCGCAGCAGCGGGGCCCCGGCGTCGCCCTGGCACAGGGCGGCCGCGCCGGCGGCGGGCGCCGTGTCGATGCCGGTGGCGGCGACGGCGCCGACGGTGTGGATGGTGGTGTGGACCTGGAACGGTGCCCACTCGGTGGCGGTCCGGCCGTGGCCGGGGACGCGCAGGCTGTCGCCGGCCGTGGGCGCGGTGGCGGAGACGGCGAGCGGGGTGACGCCGTCCACCGGCGTGGCGAGGCGGGCCATGACGAGGTCGCGGTCGCCGCGGGTGGCGAGCTCGGCGATGCCGACGGTGTGGCCGGCGATCGTGGCGGTGCTCGCGGTCGCGGGCGCGCCGGCGGCGGGGTTGTCGCCGAAGCAGGAGGCCGCGGTCAGGACCCAGTTGCGGTCGACCAGGGTGGCGGTGCAGGCGCGCGAGCCCGGGTGGCCGGGCTGCCCGACGGTGACGGTGCCGGCGGCCTGGTAGTCGGGGCCCGGGGCGGGGGCGGCCGGTCCGTCGGTGGCGTTGAGCTCCAGCAGGGTGGTCGAGCTGTTGGCGTCGCCCTCGCCGACCGGGGTCCAGGCGTTCTTGTTGACGTCGAGGCTGCTGACCGTGCCCGCCGTGTTCAGCGTGGCCTTGATGGTGTGGTCGTCGCCCTTGATGTTGTAGACCTGCGGGATCTCCAGGGCGAGGTACCCGGTGGGCCCGGTGATCCGGAAGCACACCAGGCTCGGGTTGGCCGTGCGGCTGTACAGCTGCACCAGGCCCGGCCCCGAGGCGCAGTCGGCGAGCACGATGTGCCCGTCCCCGGCCGTGAGCGTGATGTTCCGGTCCGCGAGGACCTTGGCCGCGTCCGGGTAGCCGAACCCCTCCGTCGCGACCGGCGCCGGCGTGGCCTCGGCGGCGGTCGCCGCCGGAACCGAACCGGCCATCACGGGTATCGCGAGGGCCGCACCGAGGGGCCAGGCCAGTCTTCGAGCTGTACGCACCAGAATCTCCCGTAAGAGGACATGCCCGGGAGGCACCAGCACCCCCCGAGCCGGCAAAGAAATGATCAATCGGACGCTATCGCCCGCATTCCTCGCCCGTCAAAGCCGCCGACCGCCCCCGGCGATTCCCTGGCGGGTCGTCATGTTCCCGGTGGTTTTGGGGCGGTATTCCTCCGGAACGGTGATTTCGCTCTTCGAGGGAATCCGCTCGAATTGTCAGGGGAGGCGGGTCGCCTCGATCACGCACATCGGGCCCTGGGTCGTGCGGATCCGGTCGAGGTGGAAGCCGGAGGCGGCGAGGAGGTCGCGCCAGTCGGTGGCGGAGCGTTCGCGGCCGGTGAGCATGCCGAGCATGGTGAGGTCGAGGAGGGAGGCCACCTCGGGGGCGGCGCCCTGGTCGAGGACGGTCTCCACCAGGATCAGGCGGGCGTCGGGCGCGGTGGCGGCGCGGTGGGCGTTGGCCAGGATGCGCCCGGCCTTGTCGTCGGACCAGTCGTGCAGGATGAAGCAGGCCAAGTAGTCGTCCGCGGGCGGCACTTCGACGAAGAAGTCGCCGCCCGCCGTCGTGATCCGGTCGTCGACCCCGTGGGCGCGCAGGACGTCCGGGGCGGCCGCCACCACGTGGGGCAGGTCGAAGACGGTGCCCCGCAGCCGCGGGTCGCGCTCGGCGAGGACGGCCAGGACGGCGCCGTCCGCCCCGCCGAGGTCGACGACGGTCCGCGCGCCGTCCAGCTCGACCGCGTCCAGGGCGTGGTGGCGGATGGCGCGGGCGAAGTCGGTCATCGCGGCGGTGAACGCGCCCACCCGGGCCGGGTCCGCGCCGACCCAGTCGAAGAACGGTTGCCCGTATGCGAGTTCGGCGGCGGGTCGGCCGGTCTCGGCGGTGCCCCACAGCTCGCCGAAGGCGTGGTAGTGCGAGTCCATCCACATCAGGGCGATGTTGCGGACGGACTCGGGTACGCCGGAGGCGAGGGTGCGCCCGAGCGGGCCGAGCCGGACCAGCCCGGTGCCGGCGTCGAGCGCGAAGACGTCCTCGCGGGCGAGCGCGTGGACGATCCGGGCCAGCGGGTCGGGGCGCAGGCCGCTGACGGCGGCGAGCTCGGCCAACGGGACCGGCCCCTCGAGGAGTTGGTCGGCGAGGCCGGCTCGGGCGGCGACGAACAGGGCCTGGGCGATCTGGTACCCGCCGAGCAGGCGCAGCATCGCGATGGCGGGCGTGGGGGAGGCCGCGGCGTTCATGCCGGTCAAGCTAGCGAGCCGGACTTGCGGGCGTGTCCGGGCGCGCGGGCGGCCCCACCCGGGCGGAGCAACGCGGTGCCGGGGCGCTCAGTCGATCACGTCGGGCGCGAAGTAGTCGCGCAGGCGGGCGATCCGGTCGTCGCGGATCCGGAAGATCTGGACGAGCGAGGCCGTGGTGTCGCCCTCGTCCCCCTCCCCGTCGAAGACCGTGTCGATCTCGGCGATGAACACGTCCGGATCGGTGGTGGTGTGCAGCACGTAGCTCGACTTGGCGAAGTTCGGCGTGCGGCCGGCCTTCCCGCCGCGCTCGTACTGCGCGGCCATCGCGCTGCGGATCTGCTCGCGGCCGACCAGGCGCCTGGGGAAGTCGGCGGCGGCGGGCACGAACGGTGCCTCGAAGACGCCGTCCTCGGTGAAGGTCTCGGCGAGGGCGTCGGCGTCGCGGGACAGGGGTCCGGCGTGGATGTAGCTCTCGAAGATCTGCTGCGGCGTTCGGGCCATGTCGGCCTCCCTGGACTCGGGCACGGGAGACCACATAATCACGGGGAGGCTCCACTGGCGAAAGGATGTGACGATGAGTCAGGAGAACGGAACCACCCTCGGTAGACGCGGTCTGCTGGCCGCCGCCGGCGGTCTGGCGGCCGGGTTGGCCGTGACCGGCGGCGGCGTGCCCGCGGCGGCCGACGCCGCCCGCGACTCCGCGCCGTCCGATCCCGCCCGCTCCGGCCCCGCCCCGTTCGGCCCGGCGAGCGTGCGCCCAGGGGACCCGCGGTACGAGAGCCTGCTGCTCGCCGACAACCACCGCTTCGTCGGCCGGCCGGACGAGGTCCGGGTCGTCGGCTCGACGGAGCAGGTGGTGCGGGCGGTCGGGGAGGCCGTGCGGGCCGGGCGCAGGGTGGGGGTGCGCAGCGGAGGGCACTGCTTCGAGAACTTCACCGCCGACCCCGGGATCCGGCTGCTGCTGGACCTCTCACAGCTGGACGCGGTGGGCTACGACCCCGCGCGCCGGGCGTTCGCCGTCGAGCCCGGGGCGACGCTGGGCACGGTCTACCGGACGCTGTTCAAGGGCTGGGGCGTGACGATCCCGGCGGGCGGCTGCCCGGAGGTCGGCGCCGGTGGGCACCTGGTGGGCGGCGGGTACGGGCCGCTGTCGCGGCGGTACGGCTCGGTGGTGGACCACCTGTACGCGGTCGAGGTCGTGGTGGTGGACGGGGACGGCACGGCCCGTGCGGTGGTGGCCACGCGGGAGCCGGACGACCCGCACCGGGACCTCTGGTGGGCGCACACGGGTGGTGGCGGCGGCAACTTCGGCGTCGTGACCCGCTACTGGCTGCGCTCCCCGGCCGCCGACGCCGAGGCCCGATCGGCCGCGCCGGACCCGGGACGGCTGCTGCCACCCGCCCCGGGCGAGCTGTTGGAGGCGGTGGTGGAGTTCCCGTGGGACCCGGCGGTGATGACGGAGGAGGCCTTCACCGGACTGCTGCGCAACTTCGGGACCTGGCACGAGCGCAACAGCGACCCGGGCTCCCCGGCCGTGGGCCTGTACGCGGTGCTGGAGCCGTCGCACCACACGGCGGGCGGCTTCCTGCTGGTGGTGCAGATCGACGCGGGCGTCCCGGGGGCGGACGGGATCGTGAGCGACTTCCTGGAGCAACTGGTCGCCGGCACCGGTCTGGACACCGCCGCGGGCGGCCGCAAGACGGTGCCCTGGCTCTACGTCATGACCTGGCCGGGCAACGGCGAGTCCGGGGACCTGCTCACCCGCCGGTACAAGGGCAAGGCGGCATACCTCAAGCGCTCCTTCACCGACGCCCAACTCTCGACGATCTACCGGCACTTGAAGAACGGCACCGGCACCCCGGCCTGCGGCATGCTGCTGATCGGCTACGGCGGCCAGGTGCGCGCGGTGGAGCCGGGGGCCACCGCCGTCGCCCAGCGGGACGTCGTCATGAAGGCGGTGTTCCACAGCATCTGGGCCGACGCGTCGGACGACGGCGCCAACCTGACCTGGCTGCGCGAGCTCTACCGCGAGGTGTACGGCGACACCGGCGGGGTGCCGGTGCCCGGTGAGGTGAGCGACGGGTCCTACATCAACTACCCGGACGTCGACCTCGCCGATCCGGCCTGGAACACCTCGGGGGTGCCCTGGCACACCCTCTACTACAAGGAGAACTACCCGCGCCTGCAACGGGTCAAGGCCCGCTGGGACCCGCTCGACGTCTTCCACCACGCACTCTCGGTGGAACTGCCCGCGTGAGGCGTCAGGAGGGCTTCCACGGCGTCCGGCGCGCGGCGGCCAGGGTCAGCAGGCCCCAGAGCGCGCCCGCGCCGGCCACCGCGTAGACGCCGAGGCCGAGGAAGGACAGGTCGTAGTCGGTGCCGACCGGCGGGACGTAGTCGTCCGGGTCGGCCAGGACGACGACGCGCCCGCCCACGCTGGACGGGCCGCCGCAGCCCGACCCGCTGTACTCGCCGTGCGGCAGCGGCGTCCCGTCCGCGCGGCGGATCCCGCACTTCCAGCCCACGAGGCCGCGCCGGTCCCGCTCGGGGTCGGCCCACGTGACCACGGCGTCGGTCCGCACCCCGCGGTGCGCGATCACCTCGGCCTGGAAGGTCCTCATGGGAAGGACGAGCAGCGCGATCCCGAGCACGACGCCCGGCCACAGCACCCACCCGGTGGTCCGGAGGGCCATCAGGCCGCCGAGCCCCGCGATGAACACGATCACGGCGGCGATCGCGCAGGGCATGCTGTGGTCCGGGTTCGCACCGAGCACCATCAGGCCGATGACCAGCAGCGGCACGAGCAGTCCGGTCAGCAGCGCCGTGATGCGGACGGTCCGCGGCTTGAGCGGCTGGTCCTTGCGGGGCCGCCGCTTCCCGGCGCTCCCGGCGGCGGACTTCGGGCGGAACGTTCCGTCGCTCAGCGGTCGCTTCTGCTTCCTGTTCCTGCGGCGTGCCATGTCCGGGCCCCGTCCGTCCGTGCGCTCCTGCTCTCCCGCGCTCGCGACAGTGTCGCGGCAACACCGGTGCGAGCGGAACCCGGGCCCCCGGATCTCGCCAGAACTCTTGATGTGAAGTATCTTGATGTCGAGATTGATCCGGGGTGGGCCCGGGAACGGAACGGGGGAGAACATGGGACGGAGCGGGAACGGGCTGATCGGACAGCTGCGGCGGCCGCCGGGCGGACGGGACGCCCGCACGATGCTGCTCGCCCAATTCGTCGACCGCACCGGCACGGGCGTCTGGGCCGCCGCCTCCGTCCTGTACTTCACCTTCGTCCGCGGACTCGACGCCGGGCGGCTCGGCCTCCTGCTCGGCGTCGCCGCCGTCGCCGGGATCGCCGGCTCGCCGCTCGCCGGGCGGGCGGCCGAGCGCTTCACCGTCCGCGGCCTCCTGACCGCGTGCCACCTGCTGCGCCTCGGGACGATGGCCCTGCTGCTCGTTGTCGACCAGTACGTCCTGATGCTGCTCCTCGTCGCGCTCACCTGCCTCGGCGAGCGCGGCGCCAAGACGCTGGAGATGCTCTTCGCGACCCGGGTCGCGGGCGAGCGGCGAGGCGAGTACCAGGCGCTGTTCCGCAGCGTCGCCAACGCGGGCTACGCACTCGGCGCGGGCATCTCGGCGGCCGGGCTCGCGGTGGGCACGGTGACCGCCTACCGCGCGCTGATCCTGGCCAACGCGCTCTCCTTCGTCCTCGCCGCGGCCCTCGTCCGGCGGACGGGCGAACCGGCCGGGCACGGGCTCGTGGTGACGCGGAGCACCGCGCCGAGCAGGCCCGG
Organism: Kitasatospora sp. NPDC048722; assembly: GCF_040650235.1. NCBI lineage: Bacteria > Bacillati > Actinomycetota > Actinomycetes > Kitasatosporales > Streptomycetaceae > Kitasatospora > Kitasatospora sp. NPDC048722. The sequence goes on along the minus strand of NZ_JBEZGX010000002.1, from coordinate 303,565 downwards.
GCCGGCCGCCGGCAGCCCCTGGCGGGACCGCGGCTACCTGCTCTTCGTCCTCCTCGACATGCCGCTCAACCTCGACGACTCCGTGCTCAACGTCGGCCTCCCGCTCTGGCTCGTCCACCACACCAGCGCGCCGCACGCCCTCGTGCCCGCCTTCCTGGTGCTCAACACCGTGCTCGTGGTGGTGCTCCAACTGCGCGTCTCCGCTTGGGCGCAGGGGCCGGGCGGGGCGATCAAGTCGCTGGCCTGGTACGGCGCCACGCTGCTCGCGAGCTGCCTGCTGCTGGCGGCCTCGACCGGGCGCGGGGTGTGGGTGGCGTCCGCGGCGCTGCTCGCGGCCGGGGCGCTGGTGACGTTCGCCGAACTGCTGCGCTCGGTCAGCTCCTGGGAGTTGGCGGTGAGCCTGGCCCCGCCGCAGGCGCGGGCGTCCTACCTGGGCGTGGCCGGGATGTCCCAGTCGGTGCAGAAGTCGGCCGGGCCACTGCTGCTGACCGGCGTGGTGATGACGGCCGGCCCGGTCGGCTGGATCGGGCTCGGCGCGGTGGTGACGGCCCTCGGCGCGGTCCAGCGCCGGGCGGCCGGCCGACGACTGGCCGCCCTGGCGCGGCCCGTGGAGTCCGAGCGGCGCGAGGACGGCCGGCAGGCGGCCCGCGAGGTTCAGCGGACGACGTCGATGTAGCTCATCGTGCCCACGGATCGGGAGCGGGCCGTCGCCTCGCGGCTCGCCCTCGGCCGCATTCCCGTCGGCCGTCTCCGGCACGAGGGGACGGAGCTCCGTGCTGCTCGGCGTGAGCCGCGCTCCTTCACCGCACGGCAGTCGGGGCGCAGCGTGATCATGCGTACGACCGGCATGCGCCCGACAGGACTCACCCCCGAATTCCCTCGCCGCCGTCCGCCAGGGCGGCGGCCTTGCGCAGGAGGACGGAGCGTTCGCGTGCGTTGGCGCAGAGGCGGACGGCCCGGTCGAGCTCGGCGCGGGCCTCGGCGGTGCGGCCGAGGCGGGTGAGGAGCTCGGCGCGGACGGTCGGCAGCAGGTGGGAGCCCGTGAGGCGGCCGGTCGCGGCGAGGTCGTCGACGAGGTCCAGCGCCGGCTGCGGGCCGCTCGCCATCGCCACCGCGACGGCCCGGTTGAGCTCGACGACGGGCGAGGGCGCGACCCGGCCGAGCGCCTCGTAGAGGAGCACGACGCGGTCCCAGTCCGTCTCCGCCACGGAGGGCGCCAGGGCGTGGCACGCGGCGATGGCGGCCTGGAGGCCGTACGGGCCGAGGCCGCGTCCGGCCGCCGCGGCGCGGTCGAGGGCGGCCCGGCCGCGGCGGATCGCCGAGCGGTCCCACCGGCGCCGGTCCTGGTCCTCCAGGAGCACCGGCTCGCCGTCGGGCCCGGTCCGGGCGGGGAACCGGGCCGCCGTGAGCTCGAACAGGGCCAGCAGGCCGTGCACTTCGGGCTCACGGGGCAGCAGCGCGGCCAGCATCCGGGTCAGCCGGACGGCCTCGCGGGCGAGGTCGGTGCGCAGCAGGTCGTCGCCGCTGGTGGCCGTCGAGCCCTCGGTGAAGATCACGTACAGGACGCTGAGGACCGCGCCCAGCCGGGTGCGGCGCTCGTCGGCCGGCGGCAGTTCGAACGGGACGCCGGCGGCGCCGATCGTCTTCTTGGCGCGGGTGATCCGGGCCTGGACGGTCGGCACGGGCACGAGGAAGGCGCGGGCGATCTCCTCGCTGGACAGGCCCGCCACCACGCGCAGCGTGAGGGCCACCCGCGCCTCGGGGGAGAGCACGGGGTGGCAGGCGATGAACATGAGCGCGAGCACGTCGTCGTCGACGCGGTCCGGGTCCCACGGCAACTCGTCCGTGCGGTCCGGCGGCTGGAGGGCGCCGGTGGCCGCCTCGCCCTCGTTGAGGCGGCCCGCGAGCCGGGCGTAGCGCTCGTCCCGGGCGGAGCGGCGCCGGAAGCCGTCGATCGCGCGCCGCCGTGCGGTGGCGAGCAGCCAGCCGACCGGGCTGGCCGGAGCGCCGTCGCGCGCCCAGGAGACCAGCGCCTCCGCGAGCGCCTCCTGGGCGACGTCCTCGGCGAGTTCGAAGTCCCCGGTGTAGCGGGCGAGCGCGCCGACGATCCGGGCGGACTCGATCCGCCAGACCGCCTCGACGGCCCGCCGGGCGCAGTCGCCGCCCGGCGGGCCGTCAGCGGGAGCCGGCTCCGTCACAGCTGGCCGGTCCGCTCGCGCCACGCCCGCTCCTTGACGATCCACTCGTTGTCCTGCGGGAACTCGTCGATCGTCGGGACGCGCCGGATCTCGCACTTCGACCCGGTGACGGCGGGCATCCGCTTCGCCCACTCGACCGCCTCCTCCTTCGAGGCGACGTCGATGAGGTAGAAGCCGCCGAACAGTTCCTTCGTCTCACCGTAGGGGCCGTCGGTGACGACGGGGGTCTCGCCGCTGTAGTCGACCACGACGCCCTGGCCCGGGTCGTCGAGGCCCTCGGCGGCGACGAGCACGCCCGCCTTGATCAGCTCCTCGTTGAAGCGGCCGACGGTTTCGAGCATCTCCTCGAAGGGGGTTTTCATCATCTCGGCCATCGACTCGTCGGTGCCGCGCATGATCAGCATGTACTTGGCCATCGTCGTTCTCCTCGGTGCCGGGGGTCGTCCGTGACCCCCTCTCTACCTCAGGTCGAACGGCGGCGTGGGGAATCGACACAAGGCGGGAGAACTTTTTCAGGCTGGCTCTCAGTGGCCCGCCGCCGGGCGGGGCCAGCTGTGGTGGTGCTGGTCGATCACGTAGTGGTGGACGTGCTGCCAGCCGCCCTTGGTGGCCGGGCGGGCGTCGGTGAGGTGGGGGTGGCCGGGCGGGAGGTCGGTGTGGAGGTGGCCGAGGGTGTCCGGGTCGCGGGCCGGCCACAGGGCGGCGGCGCCGGCCGCGGCGGCCAGCGCGACGGCCCCGAGCACGACGGCCGTGACCGGGAGTCCGGCACCCGCCGCGAGCCAGCCGGCCAGCGGGTAGGTGAGCAGCCAGCAGCCGTGCGAGAGCGAGAACTGGGCGGCGAACGCGGCCGGGAGGTCCCCGTCGGCGGACGAGCGGCGGATGAGCCGGCCGCCCGGCGTGAGGACGGCCGAGCTGCCCGCGCCGATCAGGGCCCAGGCCGCGAGCAGCGCCGCCCACGCCCACGCGCCGGGACCGGCGGCCGTGATCGCCGTGACGGCGGCGAGTACGACGGGCAGCGCGAACGCGGCGGGGAGCATCACCCGCCGGTCGCCGGTCCGGGCGAGCAGTCGGGGGAGCAGCAGGGCGGCCAGCATCGAGCCCGCGCCGTAGGCGCCGAGGGCGAGCGAGACGGCGCCGGCCGGGCGGTGGAAGTGCTCACGGACCACGACGACGGTGTTGACGAACACGATCGCGCCGGCCGCCGCGACGGCGAGGTCGAGCGCGAGCAGGGCGCGCAGGCGCGGGGTCGCCCAGAAGAGGCGGGAGCCGAACGCGGCCTTGGCGTAGGCGCCGCCGGTGCGCTCGACCGGGGCGGGCTTGGGCAGGACGGCGGAGACGACGAGGGCGGCGGAGGCGAGGAAGCCCGCGGTGGTGCCGGCGAACAGCCAGTTGTACGGGACGACGGTGAGCAGGAGGGCGGCGAGCGCGGGGCTGAACAGGGACTCAAGGTCGTAGGCGAGCCGGGACATCGACAGCGCCTGCGTGTAGTCGCGTTCGGCGGGCAGGAGGTCGGGGATGGTGGCCTGGAACGTGGGGGTGAACGCCGCCGAGGCCGCCTGGAGCAGGAAGATCAGCAGGTAGACCTCCCACACCTGGGTGACGAACGGCAGGGTGAGCGCCACTGCGGCCCGGGTGAGGTCCATGCCCGCCATGAGGGCCCGCCGGGGTATCCGCCCGGCGATCGCGCCGGCCAGCGGGGCGATCGTGACGTAGGCGACCATCTTGATCGCGAGCGCGGTGCCGAGCACCGCCGAGGCGTCGGCGCCCGCGAGGTCGTACGCGAGCAGGGAGAGCGCGACGGTGGCCAGGCCCGTGCCGACGAGCGCGACGACCTGCGCGGTGAACAGGTGGCGGTAGGAGCGGTTGCGCAGCACGGAGAGCATGGGGCCGTCCCGGTGGTCAGGGGGCGGTGGGGACGTGCCCATGATAGTCAATGCGTGCGTACGCGTGCACATGTTTGTGGGACGTGGGCCCGGGCGGGCTCCGCGGGGGCGTCAGTCGTGCGGCGGCAGGTGCCGGATCTGGTGGTCGGCGACGTTCATGGCCTCGTCGACGAGCCGCCGGAGGTGGCCGTGGCGCAGCGAGTAGACGACCCGGCGGCCGTCGCGGCGGGTGGCGACGAGGCCGGAGAGCCGGAGCTTGGCCAGGTGCTGGCTGACGGAGGGGCGCGCGGCGCCGGTGGCCTCGGTCAGCGTGGTGACGTCGGCCTCTCCCTCGCCGAGTCGCTCCAGGAGCGCGAGGCGGGTGCGGTCGGCCAGCAGTCCGAGGATGGTGGCGGCGACGTCGAGCCGCTCCTCGGCGCGCTGGTGCGAGTGGTGTGCATCTGCCAGCTCGGTGCCACTGCTCATCCGGCCATCGTAGGTCGTCGGACGGCTGTGGGTGTGCTCGGGTGCGCACTCATCGTGAGTTGCCGGGAAGCCGGGTGGGGTGGCGGCCTCTCGGATACCGTGCTGGGGTATATGATCCCGGACCGTCCGGCGGGAAGCCGGGAAGCCTGGGGGAAGGCGGACCACCACATGCACGCGATCCTGCACGCCCTGTCCATCACCGGTTCGATGACCTGGGAGATCACCTGGGCCCTGGTGCTGGGCTTCCTGCTGTCCGCCGTCGTCCAGGCCGTCGTGCGCAAGGCGACGATCGTCCGGCTGCTGGGGGACGACCGGCCGCGCACCCTGGCCGTCGCGTCCGCGCTGGGCGCGGCGTCCTCGTCGTGCTCGTACGCGGCGGTCGCGCTGGCCCGGTCGCTGTTCCGCAAGGGGGCGGACTTCACGGCGGCGATGGCCTTCGAGATCGCCTCGACCAACCTGGTCGTCGAACTCGGCGTGATCCTGGCGCTGTTGCTGGGCTGGCAGTTCACCGCGGCGGAGTTCGTGGGCGGCCCGGTGATGATCCTGCTGCTCGCGCTGCTGTTCCGGCTGTTCCTGCGGGACCGCCTGCTGCGCGAGGCGCGCGAGCAGGCGGAGCACGGCCGGGCCGGCTCGATGGAGGGGCACGCGGCGATGGACATGTCCGTGCGCGGCGAGGGGTCGTTCGCGAAGCGGCTGCTGTCGGGCGGGGGCGTCACGTCCGTCTCGCACGTGTTCGTGATGGAGTGGGCGGCCATCCTGAAGGACCTCGTGATCGGCCTGCTGATCGCGGGGGCGATCGCCGCGTGGGTGCCGGACAGCTTCTGGCAGGCGTTCTTCTTCGCCGACCACCCGCTCGCGAGCAAGCTGTGGGGGCCGTTGGTCGGCCCGCTGGTGGCGGTCGCGTCCTTCGTCTGCTCGATCGGGAACGTGCTGCTCGCGGTGGTGCTGTGGAAGGGCGGGATCAGCTTCGGCGGGGTGGTGTCCTTCATCTTCGCGGACCTGCTGATCCTGCCGATCCTCAACATCTACCGGAAGTACTACGGCGGTCGGATGGCGCTGTTCCTGTTCGCCACGTTCTACGCGGCGATGGTCGTCGCCGGGTACGTGGTCGAGTTCGTCTTCGGCGGCCTCGGGCTGGTGCCGGACCAGCGGACGGCGGAGATCCCGATGGCGGGCATCGGGTGGAACTACACGACGTGGCTGAACATCGCCTTCCTGCTGCTGGCGGCCCTGCTCCTGGTGCGGTTCTTCCGGACGGGCGGCAGGGCGATGCTCCGCATGATGGGCGGCTCGCCGGACGGCGGTAACCACCGCCACGGTCATGACGACCACGACGGTCATGACGACCACGACGGTCATGACGACCACGACGGTCATGACGACCACGACGGTCATGACGACCACGACGGCCATGACGACGACCGCCACGGCCATCACGACGGCCACGACGGTCATGACGACCACGACCACCACCACGGTCACGGCCACCACTGACTCGCCGCGCCGAGCCGCGCCGACTCTGCCACGCTGAAGAGTGCAGCTACCTCGACCGAGGAGGCCCGCACCCATGTCAGCGCAGAAACCGGGACCGGCCGAGCGGCGGGCCCGCGCCGCCGCGCTCCGGGCGGAGGAGGCCCGCCGGCAGCGGCGCCACCGATGGCTGGTGGCCGGGGTCGTGGGGGTGCTCTCGCTCGCCGTGATCGGCGGGATCGCCGGCGTGATCGCGACGAACCAGAGCTCGACCTCCCCCTCCGGTGTGCCGGCGCACCCGCGCACGACCGCCGAGGGTCGCACCACCCCGCCGCCCTGGGACGCGCCCGCCGACGCCGCCGCGGCCGTGAAGGCGGCCGGGCTGCCGATGCTGGGCGCCGAGGGGGAGGTCCTGCACATCCACGCGCACCTCGACGTCTACGCGGACGGGCAGCCGGTGACCGTGCCGGCCCTGGTGGGCATCGACGAGGCCGCGCAGAAGATCAGCCCGCTGCACACCCACGACACCACCGGCGTCCTGCACATCGAATCCCCCGTGCAGGCCGACTTCAGCCTCGGCCAGTTCCTGACCGAGTGGCAGGTCTCCGCCTCCGCCGACCACCTCGGCGGGCTGCGCACCGACGCGACCCACTCGCTCACCACGTACGTGGACGGCAAGGCGGTGGCCGGCGACCCCGCGGCGGTCATCCTCCACGCGCACGACGAGATCGCCCTGGTGTACGGCACGGCGGAGGAGAACGCCAAGGTCACCGTGCCGAGCAGCTACAACTGGCCGAGCGGGCTCTGAGGCGCGCGGGCGGCGGGGCCCGGCACGAGGGGCCCGATGACGCGCTCGGTCGGGTTGACGGTGTTGTCGTCCTTGTCGTCCGAGTTCACCGAGGTGGTGATCGAGCTCGTCGCCCAGGAGACCACGCCGAGGATGATGAACACCACGAGCAGACCGCGCCCGCCGCCGCTGAGCACGAGCGGGCGGGTCGCCGACACCGGGCCGTCCGGCTCGCTGCCCGCCTCCTCGCCGAACAGACGCTTGGGGTAGGCGGAGGTGAGCATCACGAGGTAGGCGGTGGTGCGCATCCGGTAGCGCACGATCGCGGCCGTGGCCTCGAACAGCGGCTGCGGCATCCGGCCGAGGACCAGCACGACGAGCCAGAGGACGAGCGAGGCCGTCCACCACCCCGCGTACACCAGGCCCTGCACGATCGCCGCCGGGATGACGAGGAAGATGCGGAACAGCACGGCCAGCCGGTTGAGCTCCCCGGGCCGCAGCTCGACCCGCACCGGGTACTCGGGCGTCTGGAACCGGAACGGCGGGTAGCGGTCGTGCATGAGCATCAGGTACGAGGTGACCCGGGTGTCGTAGGGGACGAACGCGGTCAGGTAGTCCGCCGCGAAGCCGGGCAGGCGGCCGAGCGCCAGCGCGCCGAACCAGCCGATGACGGTGACGAAGAACGCCACCACCGACAGCACCCACACCACCACGAACTGGGGGATCAGCAGCAGGGCGCGCAGCAGCACCGTCCAGCGGTTCTGCCGCCCCGGTCCCGGCATGTCCAGCACCGGGAGCCACTCACGGCTGACGGGGGCGGGGGGAGCCTGCCACATCCGGGCCTCCACGGTCTCGGGACGACGGACCCCGGCGGGTCGGCGGCCGGGTGCCTTCCGAAGATCGCAGCAGGCCGCCCGGCCCGCGCGCGGTGCTGGGCCGGACGGCTGACGGGTCCTTAAGCCGTGAGGTACGCCGGGTCGTGGGCGCAGATGATCCGGACGTCGGCGGAGCGGGTGCGCTGGAGGGCGCGCAGGCGGTCGAGGTTGTGGAGGCGGGCCGGGTTGTCGACGGCCATGAGGCGCTGGAAGGCGGTGAGCCCGGCCGGGCGGCGAGGGGAGCCGGGGGCGATGTCGGCGTGGTTGAAGTAGGCGTCCCCGGCGTGGAGCAGCCAGCGGTCGCCGGTGCGGACGGCGACGCCGCTGTGGCCGCGGGTGTGGCCGGCGAGCGGGACGAGCAGGACGTCGGCGCCGGCCTCCGGGAGGACGGGCATCGCGCGGAAGCCGTACCAGTCCTCGGTGGCGGCGTCCGGCCGGTGCTCGACCCAGCGCGGGCCGTGCGCCCACTGGGCCGGGCGGTAGCGGTCGCGCTCGTTGAAGGTGTGGCCGGCGCGGGCGGCGCGGAGTTCGTCGGCGAGCACGTGGACCTCGGCCTGCGGGAAGTCGCCGAGGCCGCCGGCGTGGTCCGGGTCGAGGTGGGTGAGCACGACGGCGCGGACGTCGCGCGGGTCGTGCCCGAGGGCGCGGACCTGGTGCAGGGCCGTGCGGGCGGGGGTGAGGCGCGGACGGACGGTGGCGAGGAATCGGCGCCCGAGGCGCTCCCGCGGGCGGGCCACGTCGTCGGTGCCGAAGCCGGTGTCGACGAGGACCAGCCCGTCGGCGCCCTCGATCAGCAGGCAGTGCGCCGAGAGCAGGCCGAGCAGCCGCCCGCCGCCGCCCATCAGCGCGCGGCCGCCGAGCGGGCACATCGTGGCGCAGTCCAGGTGGTGAACGGTCATGTCGCCTCCAGGGGTTGGGGAGCCTCGGGGTTGCGGGACAGCAGCCGGTCGAGGCCGGCGGCCAGCTGGACGTCCCCGTGCGCGGTGTACAGCGCGCCGGCGGTGCGCCGGTGTTCGGCGGCCTCGGCGGAGCGGCCCAGGGAGTCCAGGAACTCGCCGAAGTGGCGGTGTGCCAGGGCGTGCAGGCGGACGTTGCCGGACGAGCGGCACAGGTGCAGGGCCTCGCGCCAGGTGAGTTCGGCGGCGTGCGGGTCGTCCAGGGCGTGCAGGGCGAAGGCCTCGTTGACCATCGCCCACACGTAGGCGTTGGCGGTCGGCTGCGCGGCCAGCAGGTCGCGGGTCTCGCGGGCGAGGTCGAGCGCGGCGGCCGGGGCGCCGAGGGCGACCTTGAGGGCGGCCGCGTTGCTGAGCACGGTGGCGGCGTGCTCGCGCAGGCCGGTGCGCCGGACGAGGGCGAGGGCGGCGTCGGAGAGGCGGTCGGCGCCGACCTGGTCGCCGGTGAGGGCGGTCATCGAGGCGCGCACGGACAGGGCGTGGATGTGCAGCTCGCCGTCCTCCGGCGTGGTGCGCTCGACGGCCCGCCCGGCGAGGGGCAGCGCCTCGGCGACGCGCCCGGTGGAACCGAGGGCGCAGGCCGTCGTGGCCTCCATCGCGGCCAGGCCCTCGCGGTCGCCGCTCGCCCTCGCCGCGCCCAGCCCGACGCGCAGACAGGCGAGGCGGTCGTGGACGCGCCCGGCGCCGTAGTAGAGGGTGGCGGCCGCCCGGGCCAGTCGCCAGGCGCGGTCGTGCTCGCCGTGGTCGGCGGCGGCCGTGACCAGCGCGCGCAGCACCGGCTCCTCGGCGTGGCACCAGGCGAGCGTGGCCTGCGGGTCGGTGAGCCGGGGGAGGGCGAGGTGCCCGGTGCCCGGGGGGCGGAACGGCTCGTGGTACGGGTTCAGGCGGCGGATGGCCGTGCCGGTGGCGAGCAGTTCGTAGTCGACGAGGCGGCGGAACGCGTCCTGCCGGCCGGCGTCGGGGAGGCCCGCGAACAGCTCGGCGCCGTACAGGCGGACGAGGTCGTGGCGGGCGAAGCGGCCGGGGGCGGTCTCGGTCAGCAGGTGGTGGGCGGCGAGGGAGCCGAGCGCCAGCCGGGTCGTGTCGGTGTCGGCGGCGAGCAGTGCGGCGGCCGCGTGGACGTCGACCTCGGTGCCGGGATGGGGGGTCAGGAGGGGGAGCAGGTTCCTCGCGTGCGACGGCAGGTGACGATACGTCAGGCTGAGTGCCGAGTGGACGCCGAGAGTTCCGTCCGGAGTGGCAAGGGTGGGCAGGCGGGTGCGTTCGTCCGCCAACTCTGCGACCAGATCCGCCAGCTGCCAGCCGGGGCGGGCCGCGAGCCGGGCGGCGGCGATCCGCAGGGCGAGGGGGAGCCGGTCGCACAGTCCGACCAGGCGGCGCGCCGCTTCCGGCTCGGCCGCCACGCGCTCGGCGGTGAGGCGGAATCGGAGCAGACGATGGGCGTCGGCATCGGGCAGCACGTCGACCTGGAGCATGGCGGCGCCGTCGGCGACGACCAGCTCCTCCAGGCTGTTGCGGCTGGTGACGACGGCGACGCAGTCCGGCCCCGCGGGCAGCAGGTCGGCGACGTCGTCGGCGCTGCGGGCGTTGTCCAGCAGGACCAGCAGCCGTCGCCCGCGGGTCCGTTCGCGGAACAGCGCGGCGCGCGCGGGGCGGTCCTCGGGGATCGCCGGTTCGGGCACGCCGAGCGCGCGCAGGAAGCGGCCGAGGGCGTGCGCCGGGTCGGCCGGCCCGGCCGGGTCGAAGCCGCGCAGGTCGGCGAAGAGTCGGCCGTCCGGGAAGCCGGGCGCGGCGCGGTGGGCCCAGCGGACCACCGTCGCCGTCTTGCCCACTCCGGCCGGGCCGACCACCACGGCCAGCCCGTCCCCGGTGCGGTCCGGGCCGCACTGGGCGTCGAGCCAGCGGCCCTCCGCCTCCCGGCCGACGAACCCGCGTGCAGGGGTGGGAAGTTGGTCGGGTACCGCCGATGGCGCGGGCGTCGGCGGCTCGGCGGGCTCCTCTTCGGGTTCCTCGCCGGCGAGCACGTCGGAGAGGGCCTGCTGGAGTTCGCGGCCGGGGCGGATGCCGAGCTCCTCCGCGAGGCGCGCGCGGGTCCGGTGGTAGGCCTCGAGTGCGGCGGCGGTCCGGCCGCTCCGGTGCAGGCAGTGGACCAGCAGAGCGGCGACGGGCTCGCTCAGCCCGTCCGCGGCGACGGCCTGCTCCAGCGCCGGGACGGCCGCGTAACCGCGCCCGAGGCGGAGCAGGCGCCGCGCCCAGGCAGCGAGGAGCTCGGTGCGGGTGCCGTCCAGGCGGCGGGCCAGGACCGCGGCGGGCACGGTGGCGGGGAGGTCGGCGAGGGCCGCGCCCTGCCAGAGGCGCAGGGCCCGTTCGAGGAGCGCGGCGGCCGTGGCGTCGTCGTCCGTCGCGGCGGCCCGTGCGCCCAGTTCCTCGGCGGCCAGGGCGTCGACGGCGGCCGGATCGCCGGTGAGGTGGTAGCCGGGGGAGCGGGTCGTCAGCTCGAAGGGGGAGCCGGCGAGCAGCTTGCGCAGCGCGGCGATGTGGCCCTGGAGCGCCGCCTTGGGGTGCGCGGGCGGCTCGTCCTCCCAGAGCAGCTCGACGAGGCGCTCGACCGGGACCGTCCGGTTCAGCTCCAGCGCCAGCAGGGCGAGCACCGCCCGCCGTTGGGCGCCCCCGACCGCGGTGGGGGCGCCGGTGCCGAGCGTGAGCTCCACCGGGCCGAGCAGCCGTATCCCCATGCGTTCCGTCCTGCCGTCACGTCGTTGGTTCGACCGCAGCTTACCCGCCAGTAGCCAAGCGGTTCCCGATGCGTTGAACGCCTTCGCCCGCCGCACCCGTTCACGGAGAAGGGCGCACCGCCGGGCGCCCGGAGACACGGGGAGGACGTGGATGCAGTCCCGACGCGACCAGGTGCAGGCCCACCTGTTCGTGGTGAGCAGACTCGCCTCCGGCATGCTGCGCGCCGAGCCCGACGCCGCCGACACCCCGACCGGACGCACCACCCGGGGCGCGGTGACCGGGCTCGCGCTGGGCGTGCTGATCGGCCTCGGCGCCGCCGTCTACGGGGTGATGGTGCCCGGCGGCGACACGGCGTGGGCCAAGCCCGGCACGCTGGTGATGGTCAAGGAGACCGGCGCCCGCTACCTCTACGTCGGCGGGCAGCTGCACCCGGTCCTCAACGACACGAGCGCGAAACTCGTGGCCGGCGAGCAGATGGCCGTCCAGGAGGTGAGCCGCGCCTCGCTCGCGGACACCCCGCGCGGCGCGCCGGTCGGCATCGCGGGCGCCCCGGACGGGCTGCCGCCGGCCGCCGACCTGGCGGGCGGCACCTGGCTGGTGTGCGGGACCGTCCAGCCGGCGCCGGGTGGTGGCGCGCCCGTGCCGAAGCTGGGCGTGCAGCTGGACCCGGCGAAGGAGGGCAAGGCGCTGACCCCGGGCCAGGGCCTGCTGGTGACGACCCCGGACGGCGCCGTCCACCTGCTCTGGCAGGGCCAGCGCCTGCGCGTCGACACGGCCGACAAGGCCATCCAGGCGCTGGGTTACTCGGGCACGACGCCGTTCCCCGTCACGGCAGGGATGCTCAACGCGCTGCCCGCCGGCCCCGACCTCGCCGCACCCGCCGTCCCCGGACGTGGCGACCCGGGCCCGGCACTGGCCGGCGGCCCGACGCGTGTCGGGCAGCTCTTCGAAGCCCAGGGCGGCGTGCACTACGTTCTTCAGCGGGATGGGCTCGTGCCACTGACGAAGACGCAGTTCGCGCTCCTGATCGGCGATCCGGGCACCCAGAGCGTCGCCTACGCCGGGGCGGCCCCGGCGCCCGCGCGGATCGGCGCGGCCGACCTCGCCGCGCATGCAGCGCCCGGCGCCGGGACCCCGGCGCCGGGCCTGCCCGAGTCCCCGCCGACGCTCGTCACGCCGCTGCGCGACGAGGGCGTGTGCGCGGACCTGCGCGTGGGCACGGGGGCGCCGGTCGGCTCGGTGACGGTCCTGGGCGCGGCCGACGCCGGAGCGGGCCGGGCGCCGGTGTCGCCTCCGGGCTGTGCGGCCGCCGACCTGGTCGCCGTCCGCCCGGGCCGCGGTGCGCTCGTCCGTGCGCTCTCCGGCGCGGGCACGGGCAGTACGGAGTACCTGGTGACCGAGGCGGGCGTGCGCTACCCGCTGCCGTCCGCCGCCGCCGTCAAGCAGCTCGGCTACGCCGGCGCCACTCCCGTCGCCGTCCCGACGGGCGTCCTGGGGCTGCTGCCGGCGGGCCCGAGCCTGGACCCGTCCGTCCTCGGCGGCGACGCCACCGCGAGCCCGGCCGCCAGTGCCGCACCCGTCGCCGCGAGTTCGCCCGCCTGCGGCTGAACCGGCCCGTGAACAGCCTCCGTTGACGAGGTAGACCGACGAACGAAAGGAGCTCCCGATGACCACCCCCGCACCCGGCGGCACGCTCAATGTGGAGCAGCAGGCGATCCAGAACGCCCTGCAGAGCCTCGAAGGCCAGATCGCCGCGATGATCGCCTCCGGCCAGACGGTCGAGCGGATCAACATGGAGATCGCCGCCAACTACGTCTCCGGCGCCAGCCGGAAGTTCCAGGACAGGGTCAACGACTGGGTCACCAACTACAAGCGGGTCATGCAGGCCTTCGACAAGCTCACCCAGGACCTGGGCAGCGCCCGGCAGATCCTCGCGAAGGCCGAGGAGGACGCGCACGTCCAGGGCGGCAACTGGGGCGCCTCGGACGGCGTCTACCACGCCCTCGGCGGCAAGAGCTGACGTTCCGTCAGAAGCATTCCCACCCCAGACCACCGAACACGAGGAGGAGACGCCGATGCCCGGTCCCACCGACATCATGCTCAAGCACGAATCGATCGACGCGGCCTTCCAGGACCTGCTCAGCGCAGCCCAGACCATGCAGAACGACCTGCACGACCTGATCACGCAGCTCGGGGGAATGGAGGCGAACGCCGGTCAGTACAAGGAGGCGTTCCACGAGTTCCTGGCGATCGCGAACCGCAGCTACGAGGCCATGCACAACGACATCCAAGCGGGCGCCACGGCCCTCGACGAGATGAACCAGGCCATGAGGTACGCCGACCGGGCCGCCGCCGCGGGCTTCTGAGCGGGGCACGGGAATGGCCAAGGAATTCCGGACCACCGCGGACAGCCTCAACTCCATCAGGACGCAGGTCGACCTCTGGCGGAGCTGGCTGCTGGGCAACGTGCCGCCGGCCGGCGCGCCCGCGCACGCGGACGGTGACAAGCACACCAACCTGATCCGCCAGATCCAGGCCTTCGCGGCGGGCGGGGACGGTCTGGGGACCGTGGACAACCCCGACGGCTACAGCAAGCTGCTGGGCGCGCTCGAGATGCAGACCTCGACGCAGATGCAGACGGACTTCCAGAACTTCACCAAGGCGGTGAAGGCTCAACTGGACGCCATCGTCAAGTCGTTGGACCGGGTGTCGGACGGCCTCGACCTGGCCACGGTGAAGTTCGCGACGGGTGAGGAGCACGCGCTCAGCGCGGCCGAGATGTTCACAATCCTCTCCGGTTCGCCGAACACGAGCTCGACCAACCCGGTGACGCCGCCCCCCGTGCCTCCGACGACCCCGCCGAAGGCCTGAGTGCCGTCGCGGGCCCGGCCGCGGTCGCCGGGCCCGCGACGCCGTCCGTGAGTGGCAGCCCACGTCGTTCGCAGCGTTCGCAGCGTTCGCAGGATCCGCAGGAGAGTGATTCGATTGGCCGAGAGCGGTGGCAGTGGTGGTGGCGGTGGGGCCGACTACCCCTGGGAAAAGGCGCTGAAGGCCTTCGGCAATCCCAGCCCCGTCTCCCGCGACGACGTGGCCAACCCCGCGATCGTCGGGGACTGGATCAGGGGATCGATCGTCCGGTCGTCGACTCTGCTGACCGACGGCAAGGACAACGACGTCGTTGTCACCGCCGTCCTGAAGAAGTCGGACGGTTCCACCTGGTACGTCGGACTCAACGGCAACTACGGCGGTAACGGTCAGGACAAACCGGGCTTCGACTTCGCGAACAACAAGTGGGACCAGTTCGTCGGCAACATCGACCTCTTCATGCCGGCACTGGTTCTGGGCGGCGAGAACAAGGCCACGAGCCGGCCCAGCCTCGCGTCCGGCGCCTACCTGGTGAAGAACCTTGGCGCGCTGCTCGATCTCATGAAGGTCGACATTCACGCGTGGGGGAACGACCTCGACGTCGCGGACAGCGACTTCCAGGGCACTGCGGCCGGCGAACTGAAGTCGTTCCTGGCCAGCATCGAGAACGCCCTGCTGCTCCTGGAGTTCCGGATCAAGCGGCACGGGGACCCCGTGAAGGCGCTGGACGACGCGCAACTGGCCCTGGGGGACGCGTACACCAACCTGACCAAGGCTCGCGACGCCTGGAGGAACTTCAGCACGAAGTGTTCGCCGATCCCCTGCCTGCGGGAGGCGCTCACGGAGTTGCTCCAGGACCCCATGCTGGGCAAGGGCACCGACGGCAACGACACGGTCCTTTCCGGTGGCCTCGACGTGCGGAGCGACGCGTTCCTCTCGGCCGTGGAAAGCCGGGCCAAGCAGCTCTGGAAGAACTACGTCGCCGACAACCTCGACAAGCCCGCGCTCGGGTACCTGGGCACCCTCAGCGACAAGTTCGCCGACGTCTCGGCGTCGCTGTACACGGACATCCCGACCGAGACTCCCGCACCGGCCCCCATCACCGCGCCGAACCCCGACGGCACCGGCGGTGGCGGCGGTGGCGGCGGGGGTGACGGCAAGGACGGTGGCGGCGGTCCGGGAGGGAAGGACGGAAACGACAAGCTCAACCTCGATGGTGGCGCAGGCGGCGGTGACGGCAAGGGCGGAGACAAGCACGGCGGCGGGCCGCTCGGCCTCAACGGCGGCGGGCCGCCCCCTCCGAAGCACGGCGGGCCGCTCACTCTGGACCCCAACGGCGGCGGCGCCGGCGGCAGCCGCGTCCCGCTGCTCGACAAGGACGGGAAGCCGCTGCTCGGCAAGGACGGCCAGCCGCTGACCGTCCCGCCCGGTTCGACCATCGACGGCCAGGGGCGGGTGATCGGCCCCGACCACAAGCCGGTGCTCGGCCCGGGCGGCACGCCCCTGGTGGTCCCGAAGGGCACCAAGCTGGGCGCGCCGACGCCCGTGGTTCCCGGCGGCGGGTTCTTCACGGTGCCGTCGGGTTCGAAGATCGACGAGAACGGCATGGTCCTCGGCCCGGACGGCAAGCAACTGCGGGACGCCAGGGGCAATCCGGTCTACGCGGGCAAGAAGGGCTCGATCGACAAGGACGGTCGGCTCCTCGACGCCAACGGCAAGCCCGTCACGACGAACGAGCAGCTGTTCGCCGACGAGGAGCACGCCCTCAACTCCCTGACCACGCTCGACCCCGCCACCAGCAACGGCGGGTTCGACCTCGGGTCGCTGCGGGGCGGGAACCGGTGGTCCGATCCGGGTTCCCTCGATCTCGCCGACGGGCTGTCGGGTTCCTTGGGCGGCGGTCGGCTGTCGATCCCCGACGTGGACGTGCCCAAACCGGAGACAGCGTCCGGCTCACCGCTGACCCTCACAGGGGGGTTCTACGGTGACAAGGCGGTGAGCGAGAACGGAGCGGTCAACTCCCCGGCGGACCGGGCCCTGTTGGAGACCGCGAGGAAGGCCGCCGCCGAACAGGCGCTGACCGAGAAGGCCGGTCCGAAGCCCCCGAACCCGGCTCAGGAGGAGGCTCAGCTTCAGGGCCGCAACGTTGCCACCAGCAGCGGCGGCATGCCGCCCATGATGCCGCCCGGCGGCATGGGCGCAGGGGCCGGTGCCCCGCAGGACGGCAAGGAGCGGCAGCGCACCACTTGGCTGGCCGAGGAAGAAGAGGTCTGGGGCACCGACGCCGGCGCCGTCAGCGGCGTGATCGGCCGGTGACGGCACGAGGGGTGAACGCGACCCGCCGCCCCTCCCGTTGTCCCGAATAGCAACCCCAAAGCCGACGCGCCCCTGACCCCGACCCCCGTGGGGCCCGGGGCGCGTCCTTCTCCGAGAGGCGTCTGATGGCGGTCTCCCCGTTCGCGCAACAAATCGAAGAGGCCATGGAGACCCTGCGCGAGCAGCAGGCCAAGCTGGCGGAGGCGACCAGCAAGCTCCAGGCGACCACGGTGTCCGTCACGTCCAAGGACCGCATGGTCACGGCCGTCCTCGGCGCACAGGGCCAGGTGGTGTCGCTGACCTTCCACACCACCGCCTACCGCTCCATGGCCCCGGCCCAGTTGAGCGCCGCCCTGACCGACGTGCTCAACCGGGCCCGGGCGGACATGGGCGCCAAGGTGACGGAGTCGCTGGGCTCCTTCGAGGGCCTCGGTGAGACGCTGCGCACCTCGATGACCGGCGGCACCGAGCTCGACGAACTGCTCGCCCCGCTCCAGGCGATGCGACCTGGCTTCACCGCCGGGGCCCGGCGCGAGCGGCAGGAGGAGTTCCGTGGCTGAGTTCAAGGCGACCGCGGAGATGGGGTCCGCGTTCTCCAAGTACCCCGAGATGTCGGCCCTGCTCCTCAGGATGCAGGGCAGGGTCCACGAGATCGACGGGTTCAACACCAACGCGGCCGGCCACGACGAGATCGGCAACGCCTACTTCGAGACGGTGGATCCGCCGACGAAGGGCCTCCTCAAGATGCTGGGCCAGGTCAGCAAGATCGCCGAGAAGGCCGGCCACAACGGCCAGACCGCCGCCAAGCTGTTCACCCGCACGGACGACGACCTCGCCTCGGGCGTCTAGTGCCACGGCACTAGCGCCTCCGGACGGCCCGGCCGACGCACCTCGCACCCTCAGGAGTTCCCCCGCCATGTCGATCCACATCCCGGACGGGCTCGCGAAGCTCTTCCACGGTCTGACCGGCATGGCGTGGCCGGAGGCGGACGAGGACAAGTTGCGCCTCGCGGGTGACGACTACCTCCTCGTCGCCAAGGACATGCCGCAGTTGGAGGACTACATCCGGGACCTGACCGCCTATTGCCAGGGGCAGGTCTCGGGCCGGACCGGCGACGGCTTCGCCGACATGGCGGCCACGCTGATCAGCATCGGCGGGGGCAGTGCCCTCGCGGAGGCGGCGGAACAGGCCAAACAACTGGGCAAGGTCGCGCACGACACCGCCAACCAGGTCGAGTACACGAAATGGATGATCATCGGTCAGCTCGTTCAGCTGGCCGCCGAGATCGCCTGGGCGATCGCCGCCGCCCCGTTCACCGGCGGGGCGTCCCTCGGCGAGGCCGTGGCCGCCAAGCTGGTCACGCAGGCCGTGCTCCGCAAGATCCTCGCCTGGCTGATCGACCGGATCCTGATGCACACCTTCGTGAGCATCGCCGGTGGTGTGGTGATGGACACGATCATCCAGCTCATCCAGATCGAGAAGGGCCACAAGAGCGAGTGGGACACCAAGTCCCTCCTCCAGGCCGTCGAGTTCGGAGCGCTCAACGGCCTCATCGGCGGCCCGCTCAGCCTGATCGGGGCCGGGCTGACCAAGCTCTTCCGGAACGTGATCGCCAAGGGCCTGGGCAAGGAGGCCGGCCGCGTCCTCGGGGGGGACCTGGCCAAGGTCTCCAACGGGCTCGCCAAGGACAGCCTGGGCACGGTCCTGTCCAAGGACGGGTTGAAGGCGATCGAGAACGACGCGACCAAGGCCCTCGGCAAGGACATCGGGAAGGCCGCCGAGAACTCCCTGGCCAACGAGGCCGGGCACAGCGCGGCGGGGGCGGCCGCGCGGGACGCCGCGAAGGGCGCCGAGAACTCCCTGGCCAACGAGGCCGCGCATAGCGCGGCGGGGGCGGCCGCCCGGGACGGTGAGAAGTGGCTGGCGAAGGAGTCCGCGGAGGCCTTCGGCAACGACCTCGCCCAGACCATCGGCCGCTACTCCCACGACATCGCCAACGCCTTCAAGGGCGGCCTGCGCGAACTCCCCGCGCAGGCGGTGGCCCGGTTCGAGAAGGACGTCGCGCAGGTCTTCGAGAAGCACTTCGGTGCCGTCCTCGGCAAGGAGGAGGCCGCAGCCCTCGGCAAGGACTTCGCCAAGGCGATGGCCGCCAACGGCGGGCGCGGCGCCGCGGAGCACGAGGCGCTGCGCGACGCGATGCGGGCCGCGCTGAAGCCGGGCGGGCTGAGCTCGGAGGGCGTCGACCAGTTGGTCGAGCACCTCCCCGGGCTGCTCGACAAGGTGGGCGGGGACACCAAACTGTTCAAGGTGGGCATGGCGTTGGGCGGTTACCTGGGCGGCGGCGTCCAGAACGGCCTCACCGAGGGCTTCTACAACCTCACCTTCGGGCCCGACCACGAGTTCTCCGTCTCCTGGGAGAGCTTCGTCTCCGGCATGGCCATGGGCTTCGTCGGCCACATGGGACACCTGGCCGTGCACCCGCTCGTCGAGCGGTACAAGGTCTGGGTCTCCGAGAAGCTGGCCGACCCGAACGACACGGGTCCCGAGACCCAGTACCTGCCCTGGAACCACCCGCTCACCATCCTCTCGGCGGTGGCCAACCTCACCGGCCGTCCCACGCCCTTCCCGGTGCCGCGCCCGAAGCCGATGCCGGTCAAGGTGGAGCACTCCGGCGAGTCGGCGCACACCGACGTGCCGAAGGCGGATGCGCGGGGCGGCAGCGAGGGTGCGAAGGCCGGGAGCACCTCGACGGTCGGCGGCAGCAGGTCGTCCTCGTCGTCGGAGCAGGTGCCGACCGCACCGGTGCCCGACTCGGTGAAGGTCCAGGGCGGCGGGGAGCACCAGCAACCGTCCGAGTCCGAGGCCGGCGGGCAGCAGGGGGCGGTCAAGACCTCGTCGGAGGGCGGCACTTCGCCGTCCGGCCCGGTGAGCGCGCCGGAGGCGCCGGTGCAGGTCGCCACGTCGGAGGGCGGTCCGGAGGAGGTCGTACCGCCGGTCCAGGTCGCGACATCGGGGTCGGTGGCGCCCGAGGCGCCGAGGCCCGTGGCGCCCGAGGCGCCGCGGAACGTCGACGTCCCCGTCCTGCCGGTCGCCGAGGCGGCCCCGGACGCCGCGTCGCCCCACGACGCTTCCGTGGCTGGTCGCCACCTCCCCGACGGGAGCGGCTGGCTCCTCCACGACACGGGCGCGGACGCGCCGCCCGTCCCGGCGGACCTCAGGAGCGTCCTCGACCGTTCGCGGGAGGACGGCACCCGCTACCCCGTCCTCGTGCACGTCGGCGAGAACGGCCGGCCCACGCTGCACGGCGAGGAGGTCCCGCCGGAGCGGATGGCGGACATCCTCCGCCGGCGCGAGGCGGACGGGGAGTGGGAACCCGGCGCCCAGACGGTCGAGTTCCTCGGGTACGGTGACCGGCGCAGCGTCGACCCGCAGTACGTCCAGCGGGTCGTCGACGAGCTCGGTCGCTCGCCGCGCTTCGCGGACGTCCAGGCCCGGACGGGCGGGAACGGCGCCGATGCCATCGTCCGCACCGCCGAATCCGCCGAGCGCGCCCGGACGTTCGACGAAGGCTCCGCCGACCGGCGCACCTTCGGGGACCGGCTGCGGACGTCCTCCGACGGCACCACCGGTCCGTCCGCCGAGCACTCGCCGCTGTCGGACCTCACGAAGCTGCACGAACTCACCGCCGCCGAGCGCGTGGACGCGCTGCGAGACCTGCCGAACGAGCGGCGCCGGGAGCTGGCGCGCGACGCGGCCGTCATCGAGAGCCTGAAGAAGCTCGGCGGCACCCGGGAGTTCGCGGAGAGCGCCGCGCACCTGATGGTCGACTCCTCCCCCCGGATCGGAGGGTCCGGGCCCGCGCACCGGGAGACCGTCGAGCAGGTCGCCCGGATGCTGCGGAACCGTCACGTCGCCGTGAAGCTGCTGGAGGCGGGCCACCGGGTGAGCACCGCGTCCGACGGCCGCCCGACGACGACCCGCGAAGTCGCCCACGCGGTCCTCGACGTGCTGTCGGCCCGGGACCGGGCGATCGTCAGGGAGGCCCACCGGGCCGGGCTGAAGGGGGACGGCGTAGGAGAGCCGACGCGCAACGACGCGTCCCGGGGCGAGCACGAGTACTTCGCCCGGGTCACCGACGCCTACCTCGGCACCGACGGCGGGCCCGACCGGGTGCGGCGGAACGAGCCGCCCGAGCTGTCCGCCCTGCTGAAGCGCCTGTACGGCAAGGACCCGGCGCACCCGAACGACGGCAACGGCCCGCACCTGGCGCCGTCCTCGCCGTCCGGCCAGGGCGGACAGCCGAACCAGGTCGCCGCTCCGGGCCAGGGCGGCGGGCCGACGACCTTCGTGGCGCCGCGACTGACGAGCGGAGTCAGCGACCTCTTCGGTGGTCTCGGCATGGACGATCGACCGGGCAACCGCGTCTTCGACGGGGCCACGAAGAACGTCGGAGCCATGCCGAAGCTGTCCGAGGCGGACTACCTGGCGTTCCTCAAGCCCGATGAACCCGATGCCCTTCCCCCTCTTCGACCGCTCGGCTTCGTGGTCAGCGCCATGACGAGTTACAAGAGCGCCGGCGAGATCAAGACCGTGATCGAGCGGATCATGGAAGGTTCGAAGGGCATGGACGGCCGGGTGGCCTTCGTGATCGGCCTGAACGCCCCGAAGGGCGAGGAGGCGGCCCTCGCCGCCGCCGCCCGGGAGGCCAGGGGGATCGCGGAGACCATGGGCGTGCCGGTGGCCGTCGTGACGTCGACGTTCTCGTGGCTCAAGGTCAAGGGGGAGGAGGTCTTCCCCTACGGCGAGATGCGCAACGAGCTCCTCGACAGCGCGCCGACCCACCAGCTGATCAAGGCCATGATGGACGGCGGCCTGCATCCCTACCTCGCGGTGCAGGACTACGACATGGGCTCCCGCAAGGTGCCGTCGGGCCAGCACGTCTTCAACTTCGTCGAGGACACGCTGCACCGGCCGCAGCCGCACCCCGACCACTCGCGCACGGGCACGGGCGAACAGGCCGACCACCGCCTCGACGTCGAGGACGACGCCCTCGACCCCAGCCGCCCGCTGGCCTTCGTCGGCGGGTACCGGATGCCCACCGAAGAGGCGGACCTGGACCGGCTCGTCGCCGATGTGCAGGCGAGGTTCACCAAGAAGGGGAAGCAACTTCCGGCGAAGTGGCTGGACGCCGAAGGACGGGCGGAGATCCTGGAGCAGGTGAGGCTCGCTGTCGAGGCGGACATGCTGGAGCGCGACTGGCAGGCCTCGTACGCTCCGCTGCTGCCCTACGCGCCCGAGCCCAACCTGATGGTCGACGGGCCGGCGGTCCTGCTGGCCGACGGGCGCGGCACCCCGGCCCTGAAGTGGGGCCCGGGCCGGGCGGAGTTCGAGGAACTCGGGCGCGGACTCAACCGGATCAACGCCTGGGAGCTCGACCGGTACTACCGGAACGAGCTGGAGGGCAAGCCGGAGACCGTGGACGTGCCGAGGAGCACGCGGCCCACGAAGACGCCCACGTTCCTGGACCAGGGACGGGACGAGATCATCGAGCGGGTGCGCGCCGACGCGTCCAACAACCGTCTCCCGAACCGGGGTGAGGCCTTCCGCACCGACTTCCGGGGCGGTGCCACCGTCACCGACCTGTCCCGGCTCGTCGCCGACCACCTGGAGAAGGTGGCCGCGTACACGGGCAGGGGCGCGGGGCCGAAGATGGCGCTGGGGCAGTCGCACGTCGGCCTCGCGACCCCGTCCGCGCGTCTGAACAGCAAGGACTTCCGCCTGGGCGACGGCGATCCGAACTCCTCCGCCAGGTCGGCCCGGCACACCATCGGACTCGGGCCCTACCGGGAGGACTACGGGAAGAACCTCGCCGACCGGTTCCAGAACGAAGACCGGCTCAACCGGTCGCACCGGGAGCCGGCCGGGGGCCGGAACGCGACGGTCCCGGTGGATCCCGCCGACTACAAGACGCCCGAGGCGTGGCAGAAGGAGATGGTCAAGACGCCGGCCGGCCGCGACTGGCTGCTGGCCGGACAACCGGGCCCGGACGGCAGCGCGACGCCGCGGCACCTGATCCCGACGGACGGCCAGGGCAGGCCCGAGTTCGGGCCGGGCGGGCTGACCAAGAACGTGCTGAGCCACTCGACGTCGGCCCCGCTGGACCCGGAAGGGCCGTTCGCCGGCATCAAGGCGGGCATCCAGGACGAGCACAAGCTTCCCACCGCCCAGGCACTGGCCCTGTCGACGGCCGCGATCCGCCTCGGGCGTCGCCTCGCCGACCTCCGGTTCAACCCCGAGCGGACGTACACCGCGCCGCGCGCCGAGGACGCGGTCGGGCCCTGGCGGATGCCGACGGAGCCGGCGCTGCGCGAGTACGGCGGTCTGTACCGCACCTTCGGGCGCATCCGGGCGGAGAACCGGCCCGGCGGTGCTGCGGGGCAGCCCACCGGCGCTCCCGGGGAGCTGCGGACCGCCATCGAGGAGGTGCGCAAGGAGGTCTTCGACTGGATGCTGAAGCCCGCGAACCTCGAACGGGTCACCACGTACGCCCGGGAGAAGGGCGTGAACCTCGACGACCTGTTCCTGGCGATCGAGCACGGCGAGGACCGGACCGGCCCGACGGGTGACGTGCTCCCGAAGATCCTCGCATCGATCCGCAAGGCGAAGCTGGACTTCGGCACCGGTGAGCCCGTGCCGCCCTTCAAGGGCAACCCCAAGAAGGTGATCAGGGTGGACGGGCCCGGGGACGGTGACACCACGATGGACATCGATCCCGTGATGGACACCGGTACCGCGATGGACATCGATTCCGCGATGGACATCGATCACCCGGCGCCGGAGGGGACGCCGGAGCCGGGCCCCGCCGTCCCGGGCGGCGCGTCGAGGCCCGTGCGGTCCGTCCACGAGCTGGAGCTCCTCGCCCCGGAGGCCCGTCGTGAGCTCGCGCGCGACGCCGAGTACGTCAAGAGCCTTCGCGAGAGCCTGGAGCCGGAGGACTTCGCCGATGCGGCGGCCCGGCTGATCGTGGACGTCGACCCCCGCACCCACCAGCCCGTCGCGGCGCGGCACGCGGCGTACGAGCAGGTCGTGCGCATGCTGCGGGATCCGAAGGTCGCGGAACGGCTCCTCACGCAGGAGGTCCGGGTGGTCGTCGTTCCGAGGGACGTGCCGATCACCGAGGTGGCGGGCCTGGAGCACCTGAACGACCTCCCCGAGGTCGACGGCCGGCCCTGGCGGACCGTCCGGGGCGTGCAGTCCGGGAAGATCGTGGTCGTGACGGAGGAGAACCTCCTCGGCGCGAGGACGACGCTCGGGCGGGCCTCCTCCCACCCCGAGGGCTACTCCACGACCACCCACGAACTCGCCCACGCCATCCACAAGTTCGGCCTGACGGGCGACGAGCACGCGCTCGTCAGGGAGGCCTACCGGGGCAAGCGCCAGGCCGACGGACTGACCGACCTGTTCGGCGAGGAGCCCGTCGCGGCGTGGCCCGACGGCGGGCGGCGCAATGCCGCCGACGAGCTGGTCGGCAACTACTCCTCGGCCGACGAGTACGAGTACTTCGCCCAGCTGAGCAACGCCTACCTCGGCACCAACCACGGGAACGACCCGGGCACCCGGCTGCCCCGCAACAACGGCGCCGACTGGGTCCGGCGCAACGACCCGGAACTGCTGCCCCTGCTGGAGCGGCTGTACGGGCCCGACCCCCAGGCCGGCCACCCCGCCCCGGCCAACCCGGTCAGCCGCACCCGCGCGGAGGAGGAACTGTACGGCGGCTTCCGGGAGTTCATGCGCACGGCGACGGGCGAGCCGCACCCCGAACCGGAGGGGCCGAGCCACCCCGTCTCGGAAGCCGACCTGATCGAGCTCGCCCTCAACCCCGTTGCCGCCACGCCGGCCCACGGAGCTCACGGAGCCCTCCTGTCGCCGGAGGGGGAGGACCCGAAGCCCGTCGTCATGACCGACGAGCAGTTGGTCAGGCCGCTGGTCAACGAGATCCTCCCGAGCCCGCACCCGGGCATGACCTTCGCGGTCGGGCACCTGCGCCTGGAGGGGGAGGACAAGGCCGGGAACCCCTATGTGTGGACGTCGGAGCGGACCAACAACGGGGCGAGGCAGTTCCCCGGGATCAACGACCGGGATCGGCTCGACGAGCTGAAGAAGCTGTCCCGGCCCGAGGACGACAACGCGATCAAGCAGGGGAAGGGCTACCAGAGCGCGGAGAAGTGGCGGGCCGAGAAGGTGGCCACCGTGCTCCGCGAGGCGGCCGCTCAGCACAAGGCCGCGTCCACCGGACTGACGGAGGCGGTCGCGGGGTACAAGTCCGCGTTCGCGGCTCTGGACACCTGGGTCACCAAGCCCACTGAAAGGGAGGCGGCCGAAGCGCACTTGGCCGCGGTCGCCAAGAAGATCGAAGAAGCGGTAGCCCTGGCCGCGACCGCACGGGAGAGGACCACGGAGGACGAAGGGGACAGGTCGAGGGGTCCGCGCGAGTTCTGGAACAAGATCGCGCTGGCGGACACCCTCCATGCCGAGGCGGCCGAACTCCACCGGCAGGTCGTGGACATCCAGAAGACGGTGAAGGATGCCAAGACCGGGAACGAACCGGTGGCGAGGATGGCGGAGTTGCGCACGGAGGCGGAGGATCTCCACAAGCGGGCCTTCGAGAAGTTGAAGGAGTACGCGCAGGCCGAGGGCGACGTGGCCGCCGAACTCCGGAAGCCCGCTGCCGACCACTCCTTCGGCTACCAGCGGAAGGACGCCGAGGTCAGCCTGCTGAACGCGGCGTACCGGCAGCTGGAAAGCTGGGGTTTCAAGGAGAAGAACCAGGTGTCCGGGACGTTCACCGTCTTCTCCACCAAGGGCACCTGCGAGAGCTGCAAGGACGTCGTCCGCGACCTCAACCAGGCGTACCCCGGGATCCGGGTGGTGGCCGCCTATCCGAAGGACGACGGCAAGTTGCCGCCGAGCCGGGAACTCACATTCGGGGGCGCGAAGATCAACGTCGCCATCCCGTACGGGTACGAGCACGTCGACGGGACGTTCGACGTCACCGTCGCCGACGTCCGGGGGAGGAAGCAGCGCCACCAGATCGCGTACAAGACCGTCGCGCCCGTCGCTCGCCCGAGCGACGCGGCGACGGCGGCCGGGGCGGGGACACAGAAGCCGGAGGCGGGGGCGGGGGCGCCCGAGTCGTCGTCTCAGCCGGTGAAGCCGCAGGCGAAGGGCGCGTGGGGCAGGCCTGCGCCGCAGTCGTTCGGACAGCGCGAGCATGCGGGCCCCGACGCCGAGCACCCCGTCGCCGACCACTCCGGCAGCCCCGACGCGCCGTTCTGGCCGGCGGGCGAGGCGCCGGACCCGGCCACCGCCGACGCCCTGGCCCACTTCCCGCACGATCCGGCCGTCCGGCTGGTCGCCCTGCACACCAAGGACGCCCAGCTCCCGCTGAGCCCCCGGCAGCTCGCCGACCGGCTGATCGAGTGGCACCGGAGCGGCGGCTGGGACGGCCGGACGACCCTGCGGTTCGTCGCCTGCGACCTGGCCTCGCAGGGCGGCCACACCCAGGTCGCCGAGGTCCTGGCGCACCTGGCCGAGCACGGGCTCGCACCGGAGATCCACGCGGCCACCGGCCCGGTCTGGTTCGTGCCGGACCACGGGAACCCGGACGGGCCCGGACACCTGCTGGTGGCCGCCGAGGTCGGCATCGACGCGCACGGCCGTCCCGTCGTGGTGCCCGGGGGCCACTGGGTCGGCCACCGTCTCGGCGAGGACGGCGTGGTCGTCCGCACCGAGCTGCCCTCCGGGGACCTCCCGCCCGGCTACCACGCGGCGGAGCACACCGCGGGCCAGGGTGAGCACCACCTGCGGCCGATGGAGGACACGGCACGGTTCGGGTACCACGAACGACCGGAGGGCGACGACTCCGGTTCCTCGGCGAGTGGTCACACGCCGCCGACCGAGGTGGGCAACCTCGTGCCGGTCGCCGGCGACGGCCTCTGTCTGCTGCGGGCGGTGGCCGCCAGTGACCCGCGCGGCGTGCAGCGGCTGTTGACCGACTCGGGGGTGACCAGCCTGGCCGACCACGAAGGCCTGCTCGACATCGTCATCCGGTACCTCGACCGGCAAACCGCGGATAGCCTGCCGCACGACGTCGTCCGGATCGTGCGGGGGGACGACCACGCATACCGCGGTCTGACCCCGCACGAGTACGTGGAGTTGGTCAACGCCGTACACAACTGGCGGACGCACTGGGCCACCTCGTCCGGAGACATGTTCGCGCCGCTGGCGGCGCACGCACTGGGCGTCCGGCTGCGGATCGTCCACACGCAGGACGGGGCCTCGATCGAGTTCGGCGATCCGGCCGCCCGCCAGGTCACGGTCTTCTACACGCCCGGCCCCGGCCACTACGACGCCAGCGACCTCCTGCACCGTCCCGAGGCGCCGGAGCGCGCGCAGGCCCTGGCGACCCAGATCGAGACGACCGGCGACACCATCTCCCGGGTGATCATCCGCGGCCGCCCGGACGGCCCGTACAGCGACACCATGGGTGACCACTCCACCGCGTTCGCCGTCCAGGTCTCGGCGGTGACCAGGCACCTGGAGGGCCGTACCTTCGACCACGCGATGGCCGGGCTCCGCACCCTGACGGACGAGGTGCACAAGCTGCCCGGTGCCGCGATGATCGACGGTCTGCCGACCGACCACCGGTGGAGGATCGCCGAAGCGGAGCGTGAACTCGTCGAACTGGAATACCTGTTGCGACTGGCCACCGGCTCCGAGTTCCGGACCTCGCTGCTCCAGCAGTACGCGTCCGCCTTCCTGCACTACCGCGAGCTGATTCCGCTGTCCACGATCAACGTGGCGGCGGTGAGCAGGGCCACTGCGGGGAAGGGCAAGGCCGAGGCCGCGCCGAACCGGCTGCTGAACGCCTTCGAGGACGGCGGGGACCGCATCCGGCAGACGGACCTGCAGGACGCGATCCTCGGCCTCTTCGACCCGCGCGCCGCAGCCCGGGTGGTGGCCGAGCTCGACCCCGACACGCTCGCCAGGCTCGCCCCCGGTATGCCGTCCTCCGCGACTCGTGAGCAGCGGATGGCAGCGCTCGTCGAGCAGCACCTCCGGTCGGTGGACCTGGCCTTCCCCCGGGCCTTCGACGCGGCCTGGGGACACGACGGGGATCGGATGGAGCGAGCGGCCGTGCAGCTGAAGATGCGCCTCCGTCCGGAGGTCCGCCAAGTGGTCGACGACTACCTGCGGAACAGCAAGCTCGACGTGCAGGCCAAGCTGAACGAGCTGGAAAGGGCCCAGCAGGATGCCGTCCTCCTGCCCAAGAGGCAGAAGGAGAAGGCAGAGGTCGCGATCGGTGCGTTGAGGCGCGAGGGAACGGCGCTCGAAGAACTGACCAGGAAGTTCGAGGAGATGCAGTTGGACCTCTCGAACGATCCGGCGGCCACCGGCAACCCCACTGCGCCGTCGCACGACGGGGATCGCCCGTCCGGCCGCAACGCGCAGTACGCCGCGGGCACCGGCCTGCCGGAGGAGGAGACGGGCCCGCAGGCGCGGCTCGCGACCCAGGCCGTCATCGGGCCGGACGGGAGGGTCGAGCGGCTGCTCTTCGCGGGCCGCAGCCCCTCTCCGTTCTCCGGCACCATGGGAGCGCACACCACCGCCTGGGTGGTCCACCAGGACGTGATCCGTCGGGCCGTCACCGGAGAGGCGATCCCGCAAGCCATGCGGAACCTGGTGCTGGTAGCCCAGCACACCGTGCATCAGCAGGCCGCGCGCAGAGGGGTCATCGGGATCGAGCCCTACCACCAGGAACGGCTGGACGCGGCTCGCTCGGAGGTCGACGACCTGGTGCGCGACGTCGGGAACGGACGCGCGGGGACGTCCCCGCAGGCTCTCCAGCGGTTCGTCAACAGCCTGCTCACCTATACGAACTACCTCCCCGGGGCCACCATCGAAACGGCGAACACCAACGGCCGGGCCGAGGCGACGCACCGCGCGTTCCTCCGGGGGCATCCGGCCGGTGCCGGCGCGAGCGCGGCGCAGCTGGCCCATGCGGTGGTCGGTCTGTTCGACGTGCACGACGTCCAGGAGGATGCGGCCCTCGTGCTCGCCGAGCACCACCGCGAGCTGATCGAGTGGGCCTACCCCGGGGTGCTCGCGGCCGCCGGGCTGGGCTCCGCCCGAGCGCTGCTCAACGCGGCGCGAAGGGCCGAGCGGGCTCGGGAGAGGCGCACATAGGTACGCGTGTGCCCCGGCTGCTGGCAGCAGCCGGGGCACGGGGCGGATGGTGGCGGGCCTCAGCCGCCCAGGCCGCGCAGGTGCTGGTAGAGGCCGCAGGCCTGGAGGGCCAGCGGGAGCAGCGCGAGCGCCGTGAGGGTGTGGAGGATGTCGGCGATGCGTCCCCAGTAGGGCAGGAGGCGGCGGCCGGGGACGGTCCAGGCGGCGACCAGGAGGGCGGCGGTCAGGGCCACCAGCACGCCGAGGAGGGCGAGGCGCTCGGTGGGGGAGGCACCGGCGGTGAAACGGGTGAGCAGCACGGCGCCGCCGTACACGCCGGGCAGGAGCAGGACGAGGCGCTGGCGGATGCTGCCGATGGCTCGGGCGTGGAGGACGAGCAGCAGCGCGAGCGCCCCGGCTTCGGCCGGGCCGGCCCACCCGTCGGTGAACGGCAGGACGGTGAGGCAGGCCGCGCAGACGGTGCCGATCGCGGTGTAGAGCGCCATCAGGTAGTCGTCGGCGACGAGCGCGCGGGGGAGGACGGCGGTGGCCGGGACGGGATCGATGTTCTCCTGGAGCTCCTCGGCGTTGCGCGGCAGCATCGGCAGCCGCAGGCCGGAGAGCCGGAACGCCACGGACGGCACGAAGGAACCGACCAGGACCGCGAACACCGAGACGAGGGCGACGAGTTGGTCCGCCGCGAGGCCGAGCAGGAGCAGCGCCCCGGCCAGCACCCCGAGCGCGGCGACCAGTACCAGGCCGATGAACAGCGGCGCCGCGGCCCCCACCGCCGCCAGCGACAGCACGGCCGCGCCCGCCGCGGCCGAGGAGGCCGCGAGCACCCGGGCCCCGAGCAGGTCGTCGCCGCCCGGCCCGGTGGGCAGCAGCAGGGCGGCGAGCCCCAGGTACGGGACGGCGGCCGCGCCGAGCGCGGTGCCCGCGCCCGCGTCGGCCATCGCGCGGGAGGCGCTGGCCGCGCCGAGCAGCAGGAGCGCCGCGACGCCCGCCGCCGCGGCCTCGCGCGGGGCGACCGGGCCCGGGAGGGCCAGGACGATCCAGCCGGCCGCGAGCGCGGCCAGGCCCAGCGCGAGGGCGAGCCGGCGGGTGAGGGCCGGGCGCCAGGTGTCGCCGCGCTCCCGCACGCCGGTGGCGACGCCGTCGACCAGGTCGTCGAAGTGCACCGG
Organism: Kitasatospora sp. NPDC048722; assembly: GCF_040650235.1. Taxonomy (NCBI): domain Bacteria; kingdom Bacillati; phylum Actinomycetota; class Actinomycetes; order Kitasatosporales; family Streptomycetaceae; genus Kitasatospora; species Kitasatospora sp. NPDC048722. The sequence continues at coordinate 273,607 of NZ_JBEZGX010000002.1, read as the reverse complement.
GGGCAGCGCCTCGTGCCGGCGACGCAGGTAGAGGGAGTCGCCGTCGTGGAGCTGGAGCGCCTCGACGCTCCGCTCCTCGTCCAGCGGCTCCTCGCCGAGCCGCTGGAGCACCCAGCCGCCGTGCTCCAGCCCGGCCTCGGCGAGGTCGGGCCCGGCGTGGCCGATGATCGCGGGGAGCAGGTCGGCCAGGGGGACGTCGGCGGGGACGGCGAGTTCGAAGACCGCCTCCGGCGCCTGGAACCTCAATCGGCACAGTCCTGCGACGGCGCTGGTGCTCACGCCACTCCTCGGGGTCGGGGTCCGTAGTGCTCTCCGTCTTCTCGAACGGGCCGTGCGGGAGTCGGCGTTCAAGCACCTGCTGAACCCCGCCGCCGCCGCCGTCCGTCAGCGTGAGAGGACGGTGGCGGAACGTGAGGAGCCCTGAGTGAGTGTGGTCCTGGTCAAGCGGACGCCCAGGCGTCCGGGGCCCGAGATGCCGGACGGCGACGTCCAGCTCCAGGAGCCGCCGGTCCTGCCCGAGAAGCAGAGCGGCATGGCGAGCATGATCGGCATGGCGCCGATGGCACTGGGCTCGCTGTCGATGGTGTTCATGTTCCTGCGCCCGGCCGGGCCCGAGGGCGGTGGCGCGCTCAGCTACGTCGCGGTCGGCATGATGGCGCTGTCCGCCGTCGGCATGCTCGTCACCCAGTTGGTCCGCGGCTCCAGCGACCGCAAGCACCAACTGAGGGCCGAGCGCCGCGACTACCTGCGCTACCTCGCCCAGATGCGCCGCCAGGTGCGGCGCTCGATCGACGCCCAGCGCCAGGCACTGGCCTGGCGTCACCCGGCGCCCGGTGAGCTGTGGTCGCTGGTGGGCACCACCCGGCTGTGGGAACGGCGGTCCGCCCACCCGGACTTCAGCGACGTCCGGATCGGCCTCGGCAACCAGCGCCTCGCGACCCCGCTCGCTCCGCTCGCCACCAAGCCGGTCGAGGACCTGGAACCGCTGTGCGCCCACGCGCTGCGCCGCTTCATCCACGCCTACGGCACCGTCGCCGACCAGCCGATGGCGATCCACCTGCGCGGCTTCGCCCAACTCCTGCTGCGCGCCGACGATCCCGAGGCCGCCCGCGCGCTCGTGCGCGCGATGATCGCCCAACTCGCCGTCGTGCACGGGCCGGACGAGCTGCACGTCGCGATCGTCGCCGACGCCGAACGGCGCCCGCACTGGGAGTGGGCCAAGTGGCTGCCGCACGCCCTGCACCCGACCGACACCGACGGCGCCGGCCCGGTCCGGCTGGTCGCGGGCAGCCTCGGCGAGGCCGAGCAGCTGCTCGGCGAGGAGTTCACCGGCCGCCCCGGCTACGAGCCCGACGCCGTCCCGAGCCGCGACGAGCCGTTCACCGTCCTCGTCCTCGACGGCCCCGGCGCGCACGGCGGCAGCCGCGCCGCACTCACCGGTTACCGCAACGCCGTCCTCATCGACCTCGCCGACACCCTGGAATGGCGTCCGGCCCGCACCACCCTGCGGCTGCGCGTCGAGGACGGGCGACTCGCCATGGTCGGTGCCGACCGCAACCGCAAGGACGTCGTCACCGACCTCGGCCGCCCCGACGCCCTCGCCCTGCCCGCCGCCACCCGGCTCGCCGCCCAGCTCGCCCGCTACCGCATCGCCGACGGCGTCGACGCCGCCGAGCCGATGGCCACCGACTTCGACCTCACCGCCCTGCTGGGCATCCCCGACCTGCACGCTCACGACGTCGAGGCGCTGTGGGCCCAGCGCGGCATCCCGCAGCGCCTGCGCGTGCCGCTCGGTCTCGGACCGGACGGGCGGCCCGTCGACCTCGACCTCAAGGAGTCCGCGCAGGGCGGCATGGGCCCGCACGGCATGCTCATCGGCGCCACCGGCTCCGGCAAGTCCGAACTGCTGCGCACGCTCGTCCTCGCGCTCGCCGTCACCCACTCCTCCGAGGTGCTCAACTTCGTCCTCGTCGACTTCAAGGGCGGCGCGACCTTCCTCGGCCTCGACACCCTGCCGCACACCTCCGCCGTCATCACCAACCTCGCCGACGAGGCCTCGCTGGTGGACCGCATGCGCGACGCCCTGCACGGCGAACTCGTGCGCCGCCAGGAGCTGCTGCGCGTCGCCGGGCACGCGTCGCTGCTGGAGTACGAGACGGCGCGGGAGGGCGGCGCGGCGCTGCGGCCGCTGCCCACCCTGTTCGTCGTCGTCGACGAGTTCAGCGAACTGCTCTCCGCCCACCGGGACTTCATGGAGCTGTTCGTGATGATCGGGCGGCTCGGCCGCTCGCTGGGCGTCCACCTCCTGCTCGCCTCCCAGCGGTTGGACGAGGGCCGGATGAGCGCGCTCGAATCCCACCTGTCCTACCGGATCGGCCTGCGGACCTTCTCGGCCATGGAGAGCCGGGGCGTCCTCGGGGTCCCCGACGCCTACCAGCTGCCCTCCCAGCCCGGCAACGGCTTCCTGCGCAGCGACATCTCCACCCTGACCCGCTTCAAGGCCGCCTACGTCTCCGGGCCGTACCGGCCCAAGCGGCGCGCCGCCCAGCAGGCCGTCGTCGCCGGGCAGGTCGTCCGGTACGGCACCGACTACGTGATGCAGCGTCAGGCACCGGTGGTGGAGGTGGAGGAGGAGGTCACGGCCTCGGCGGGTTCCCTGCTGGAGGTCGCCGCCGGGCGCCTGCGCGACGCAGGACCGCCCGCCCACCGGGTCTGGCTGCCGCCCCTCGGCGTCCCGCCCACCCTCGACGAACTCCTGCCCCCGCTCGTCCCGCACCCCGACCGCGGCCTCACCACCGAGGACGAACGCGCCCACGGCGCCCTCGAACTCCCCGTCGGCGTCATCGACCGCCCGTTCCAGCAACTGCGCGACCGGCTCACCGCGGACCTCTCCGGCGCCGGTGGCCACGTCGGCATCGCCGGCGCCCCGCAGAGCGGCAAGAGCAACCTGCTGCGCACCCTCATCACCGGCCTCGCCCTCACCCACACCCCGCGTGAAGTCCAGTTCTACTGCCTCGACTTCGGCGGCGGCACGCTCTCCGCCCTGCGCGGCCTGCCGCACGTCGGCGGCGTCACCGGACGCCACGACGGCGAACGGGTGCTGCGCACCATCGCCGAGGTCAACGGCATCATCACCCGGCGCGAGAAGTACTTCGCCGAACTCGGCATCGACTCCGTCGCCGCCTTCCGCCGCCGCAAGGCGGCCGGCGACCCCGCGCTGGCCGGCGATCCGCACGGGGACGTCTTCCTCGTCATCGACGGCTGGAACACCCTGCGCCAGGAGTTCAACGACCTCGTCCAGCCGCTGGTCCTGATCTCCCAGCGCGGCATCAACTACGGCGTCCACCTGGCCATCGCCTCCACCCGCTGGGGCGAGATCACCGCGGGCCTGCGCGACCAGCTCCAGACCCGCTTCGAACTGCGGCTCGGCGACTCCGTCGACTCCGTCATCAACATGCGCGCCGCCGCCAAGGTGCCCAAGGTCCCCGGCCGCGGCCTCACCGACGAACAGCTGCACTTCCTCACCGCCCTGCCCCGGATCGACGGCTCCGGCGCCACCGACGACCTCGGCGAGGGCGTCGCCGACCTCGTCGACGCCGTCGCCGCGCACTGGACCGGGCCCCGCGCCCCCGAGGTCCGGATGCTGCCGCTCAGCCTCGATGCCGCCGAGCTCCCCGCCCCAGAAGGCCGGTTGCGGGTCGCGATCGGGCTGGAGGACACCGAGGTCGCGCCGCTGTGGCACGACTTCGAGGAGAACCCGCACCTGCTGGTGGTCGGCGACAGCGAGTCCGGCAAGACCAACCTGCTCGAACTCGTGATCCGCGGCATCACCAGCGCCTACACGCCCGCCGAGGCCCGCATCATGCTCGTCGACTTCCGGCGCGGCCTCTACGACGCCGTCCCGGAGGAGTACCGGCTCGGCTACGCGGTCGCCGTCGACAAGCTCCGCCAGATCGTCGACGGGGCGTCGCGCGCGATGAAGAACCGCATCCCGCCCGCCGACATCACCCCCGCCCGCCTCAAGCTGCGGGACTGGTGGGAGGGGCCCGAACTCTTCGTCCTCGTCGACGACTACGACCTCGTCGGCGCCGGAACCGGGGCCCACCCGTTCGCCGCCCTGCTCGACGACCTCGCCCAGGGCGCGGAGATCGGCCTCCACCTCGTCGTCGCCCGCGGCGCCAACGGCATCGCCCGGGCCATGGGCGACCCGCTGGTCCGCAAGCTCCAGGAGGTCAACTCGCCGACAATGCTGCTCTCCTGCCCACCGTCCGAGGGATACCTGTTCGGCAACCTCAAGCCGAGGGAGTTCCCGGCGGGGCGCGGGCTGTACATCACGCGGCGCCGGACGGTGCAGGTGCAGACCGGCCGCCTGTCGGGGCCGGGTGGCTCGGGCGGCTCGGATGGGGAGCTGGGCGCGTAGTGGTCGGCGGAGGGTCGGCGGGGGTGGACAGCGGTCGGCTGTCCGACGTGGGCGGGTGGACGGGGGTCGATCGATGAGCCGGGTGACGACGGAGGGCGTCGAACGTTCGACGTTGCGTGGATTGGGGCCGCACTTCGTGATCGCGCCGCCGGGCGCGGTGGCGGCCGGGTTGGCGGCGGCCCTGGCGCCGGTGCGGGCCGAGGCGCACAGCCTGCTGGTCCTCGCGGCGGCCGAGGACGCGGCGCCCGTGCTGCGTGCGTCGCTGCCCGAACTGACGCGTGCGGCCTACGGGCTGGGTGCGGACACGCTCGTCCTCGCGGCCTCCGGCCTCGCCGCGCCGGGGCCGGACGGCCACCGGCCGGCCGAACGCCTCGCCGGGCGCGCCGGGTTGACCGTCGTCGCGCCGGACGCCGTGGTGTCCGTCGAGTCCGACGGCACCCTGCGGGCCGTGGGTGGTTCCTGGTGGCGCTGCCGGCCGGGCGGCGGACGGGCGGAGGCCCTGGGCGAGCGGTGGCCCGCACCGGTGACGCTCACGCCGCTGGCCGGCGGCGGGTTCTGGGCGACGTCCGGGACGCCCGTGGAGCGGCCCGCGATCCTCGACCACGCCCCGGGGCGGGAGGGCGCCCTCGTGCTGGTGATCGGCGAGCCGTCGGGGCGGCTGCCGTCGGGCCTCCAACTCGTGCACGCGGCAGCGGAGTCGATGACGGCGGCGAGCCCGGACTCCGTGTTGCTGCTCAGCGCTCCGTGGGCCGAGCCGATCGAACTCGTCGAGCTGGCGGCGGTCGTGGCCGCCTCGCTCCGGTACGAGGTGCGGGCCGCGATCGGCCTGCCCGTCCGCGACGGCGCCGGCCACCGGAACGTGCACGTGGCGCCCGACGGGACGGCCGGCTGGGAGCCGTACCTGACCGAACTGGCCGCCTGTCCGGTCGAACGCAAGGTCACCGCCGTCGGCTGGCGCAGCCGCCCCGACGCCCCCACCGCCCCCGGGCCCGCCCGCTACCCCGCCTTTCCCGGCTGGGAACTGGAGGCCGTCGCGGCCGGCCTGTGGCTCCGACCCACCGGCACCACCCACCGCGGCCCCCGCATGCGCCGCCCCGACCCGGGTCGGCCCGTCCTCGTCGTCGGCACCCCCGGCCGCCCGGTCACGGAGGACACCTGGGCCCGCCTCGGCGACGCCCTCGCCGGCCTCCCGTCCGCGCCCCGGCTCGGCCTGGTGGTGGCGGGCACGATGGACGCGGAGTCGCAGACGGTGGGCCGCTTCTGCGCCCGGCTGCACGGGATGGACTGGCTGGGGCCGGAGCCCCTGTGGCCCGCCCCGGGGGCGGGGGAGGCGGTTGGCGAGCCCCGACCGGGCCCGGCGGCGGAGGCCGAGGGGGCGGCCGTCCCGACACCGGATGGTGCGGCCCTCGGCGCGCCGGTGCCGGGGCTGCCGCAGGGGCAGGGGGCGTCGGCGGCGTCGGCTCCCGTTGCGGCGGCCGGGCCTTCGGCAGCCGGGGGGCTGCCCCCGGCTCCGGCAGCGGCAGAAGTCGACAGGACCGGCCTCTCGTCCTCCGTCTCGCCGGACGCGCCGGATCGGGGCGCGGCCGAGGCGTCCTCGGCACACGTGGAGGCGGAGGCCCCGGACGGCCGGGAGCCGCCCGAGGCCGCTCCCGAGCCCGTACCCGCACCGACGCCGGTCTCCGCCGTCGGTGGCCGGAGGTCCGGCTCGGTGCCGCCGACCACCGGCGGGACCTCCGGGCCGGTTCCCGCGTTCCCTGCCGCCGGAGCGCCCGTGCAGGCGCCCGCCGAGCCGACGGCTCCGTGCCCCGGCGGTCCGGCGGCGGTCTCGGACGGCGATGTGACCTCCGGGGGCGTGGACGGTCCGGCCGACGGGTCGGCGCCCGGCGAGTTGCCGTGGCGCCGGGCGGGCGACTGGCCGAGCCCGAGCACAGCAGCCGTCCTACCGGACGCGGGCGGCGGCGAGATCGGCGACCAGGAGGGTGATGGGCCGGCTCCGAGCCAAGCACGTGCTGTGCCCGACGCGGACGGCGCCGAGATCGCGCAGCGCGCGGGCGGAACCACCGCCACGCCGACGCCGGGTGAGCCGTCGTCGGACCGGGCGGGCCTACCGCCTGTCCCGACCGTCGCAGCACCGCCGGAGCGCGATGTTGCGCCCGCACCCCCTCCCCAACCCGCCGAAGCCCCGACCCCGGCCGGGGACCGCGCCGCCCTGGTCGCCCTCCTCGGGGCGGCCTACCCACGCCTCGCGCGCCGCGCCGAGGACGCGTCGACCAGGCTGCCGGGCCTGCGCTCGCAGGCCGCCGGGGGCGACCCCGGGCCGGAGCTCGTCGCCGTCCTGCTGCACCACACCGAGCCCGCTCTCCCCGTCGTCCGCGAGGACCTCGTCGCGGCGGCCCGGACGGGTGCGCCCGGCCCGCTGGGGTCGTACCTGCGGTGCCTCACCGCCGGGTTGCGCCGGCTCCCGAGCCACTACGGCGGCGTGCTGCTCGCGGCGCCCGCCGACGGGGGCGGCCTGGCCCGCTTCACGCCGGGCACGATCTTCACCGAGCGGGCGCCGGTGAGCGGGCTCGCCGCGGTGGGGGCCGATCTCGGGGAGGACGTGGAGGTGGAGTTCGCGGTGTGGTCCGTCGGCGGGCGTCGCTGCTCGGCGTTCGGCGAGCCGGGTGAGCCGGCGGCGGTGGTGTTCGCACCGGGGACGGGCTTCGAGGTGGTGGCCGTCGACGAGCCGGACCCGGCCGCCGGGGTCCCCGCCCGTGTGCTGCTCCACGAGGTGGGGAGCATCCGTCCCGCCCCCGACCGCCTGCGCACCTGGCTGGCCCGCCGGGACGCCATCGCCCCGGCCGACCGCGTCAGCCCACCCCACCCGGCCAACCATCGCCTGGACTTGGGGGCGGCCGGCCAGCAGCCCGGTGAGGACCGTGGCCGGCCCCGGCCGGCGGCGAACGGGCGGTGACACCGGCTGCCGGCGCCGGGAGAGCGAGGACGGCCGCGGCCCCGGCTACCCCCTGCTCGTCGCGGGCGCGTGGGGGCACCGGTACCCGGAGCGGGCCGTCACATTCCTCAACTCCGCGAACGCGGACGACAAGTGGTGGATCCGGAGTCCCGTCGGCGGGCGGACGTGCTCGATGTGCGTCCGGACGTAGTGTCGGTCCTCGTCGGGGTGAACGACATCGGGTGGCGCACGATCGACCCGGACGCTACGCGATCTCCGCGGATCGGTTCGAGGCCGGCTGCGACCGTTTCCGTCGAACCGGATTGCGCACCGGGCAGGTTGAACCCGTTCCGGAGGGGTTTCCGTCAGCACTTACGAGGGGCTGACGTGTTCGCCCGGCCCCGGCTGGTCCCCGTGTCACTGCCCTGGAGCAATGGAGCAATCATGAAGAAGATCAAGGCCGTTGCGGCTTCCGTGGCCGCGCTCGCCGCCCTCGCCGTCGGCGCGGCGCCCGCGAGTGCGGCGGATCTGGGCGGGGGCGTGACCACGTGCAAGAGCCCGGTGTGGGGCGGCTCGTACCTGTGCGGCGGGTCGTACGGCGACGGCACGGCGACGTACTACTTCCGCGACGGCCGTCAGGAGGTGTTCGTCATCGGCACCGACCACGCGGTGTGGACGCGGTGGACCACCGACAAGGCCGGCCACAAGAGCGGCTGGCTGTCCATGGGCGGTGTCCTGGCGGGCCCGGTCGGCATCCTCGCCTCGGACATGGGGTTCGGCAACTTCGAGATCGGCGCGATCGGCTCCGACGGCCACCTCTGGGCGCGTGCCCGTGACACCAACGGCAACTGGACCGGGTGGGCCTCGGTCTCGTAGCCGGGTCCCGGTTGAACCTTCCGCCGTCGGCCGGCCGTCGGAGAGGACGTGGACCCCGGTGCGGAACGCGCCGGACGGGCAGGAGGAGTGCCGAAGGTGAACGAGGCGGAGCGGGGCGGGTTCAGGCTCGCGGCGGTGTTCGACGCCGTGGATCCGGTGACGGGCCCGGGGTTCGCCCCGGACCGTCCGCAGCTGGCGGAGGGGCCGGAGCGGCAGGCCGTGGTGCGCTACCTGCGCGGCGGGGCGGCCGTGTTGCTCACGCCGACGCTGATGGACGACGTGGTCGATCCGGAGCGGCGCGGAGTGGTCCCGCTCGGCTACCGCACGGACGGGCGGTGGATCTGGACCGACACGGTGACGTACTACCTGGAGACGTACGGCCTGGCGCCCGAACCGGGCCTGCTCGCGCACGTGCGGGCGCAGGGGGACGGGCGGTGCGTCCAGCCGGGCCGCGAGGTGCTGGAGCAGGCGGTGGCTTTCGTCCTGGCGCCGCCGGAGCCGGAACAGGCGGCGGTGTGGACGGTCCGCCCGTAGTCGGCTGAACGCAATCGGGGGCGCCGTCCGTCGGTGCTTGTAGGAGTGGCGTCGAGTGCAGGGGATGAGCGTGGGCGAGGAGAAGCGCGGCACGGGGGAGCAGGGCTCGCCCGGCTTCCAACTTCCCGTGGTGAACTGGGCCGTGGCGGCCGAGGCGGAGGGTGAGGACGAGACGGCCGAGATCGGTCCGGCTCTCTCCGGGCCGGGGTCGGGCGGCGCGGTGGGGTCCGTGCCGGAGGTGCCCGCCGGGGCCGCACCCATCCCGCCGCCGGCACTGCCGGAGTCCGACCCCCTGGTCGAGGCCGAGACGGCCGCCGCCACGCCGGAGGCGCTCGCGGAGGCGGCCGTGGCGGACCGTGAGGGCGCCACGACCGCCGCCGACGGCCCCCGCCCGGGCCGGGTCTCGCGTCCCATGGTGGCTGCGGCGGTCGCTGTCGGCCTGGTGCTGGTGGGTGCGTCCGTCGTGGTCACGCAGCTGGGCGGTGGCGATCCGAAGCACGGCCCCGCGCAGGCGGACAACCCGCCCGGGTACGGGCAGGGCGGTGGCGACGGCGGCAACGGGTACGTGCCGGGCACTGACGGCAACAGCGGTGGTAACGGCAACGGCGGCAACAGCGCGGCGCCCGGGGCTCCGGGGGCCGTGGTGCCCGGTGGCGATCCCGCCGCGGCCGCGCCGACCCTGGACGCCGGGCAGCCGGCCGCCGCCGGTCAGCCGACCGGCGCTCCGGGAGCCGGCGCGCCCGGGGCCGGTGCGACCGCGCCCCGGCAGGGCGGAACGGCGAACCAGGGCGGTGGCAACCCGGCGACCACGTCAGGTGGTTCATCAGGCGGCGGCTCCGGCGGAAACGCCCCGCAGCAGCCCGCCCCGGGGGCTGCCAAGCCCGCCGTCCCCGGCCCGCAGCAGCCCGCGCCGCAGCAGCCAGCTCCCCAGCAACCGGCCCCGCAGCAGCCCGCCCCACCGCCCGCGAAGCCCGCCGACCCGCCACCCGTGGTGACGGTCCTCGGGCCGGGCTGCGGCGGCAAGGGCTCCTACAAGGAGATCGGCCGCTTCAGCAAGGGCATCGAGGGCTGGATCAGCAACTCCGGCGGCTGGAGCGGCGACGGCTGCAACGGGAGCTACACATCGGTCCCGATGTACGGTGACGCCTCGAAGGACGACCCCACCGCCTCGGTGGTGTGGACGTTCAACGTGGGCAACGTCAGCAGCTGCGCCCTGTCGGTCTACGTCCCCGCGAGCGGCGACGTGACGAAGGTCGGCGGCCACCCGACGTACTACACGGTGCAGAGCGGCGGCTCGGGGCGGTCCTTCAACGTCAACCAGATTTCCAGCCAGGGAAGTTGGGTGGACGTGGGCAGCTTCTCCTACAACGGCTCGCTGGCCGTCACCCTGCACACCCGCGGAGTGGACTTCGGCAGCGGTGCATCCCACGCCCACCACGCGGCGAGCGCGATCCGCGCGACCTGCACCTCCTGAGCTCCTCCAGCTCACCTGAGACACCAACGAAGGGAATCCCCCGGCATGTCACGCGCGGTGCTGACGGTCTGTGCGGAGCAGCGGGAGTCCGGCTCGCAGCCGGGCTTCTACCGCACGATCGGCGAGGCCCTCCAGGCGGCCCGCAGCGGCGCGGTGATCTCGGTGCGCCCCGGCCGGTACGAGGAGAACCTGGTGGTCACCAAGATGGTGACGATCACGGCCGAGGACGTCCGGGGCAGCGTTCGGATCAGTCCGCGTCGCGGTTCGGTCCTCCAAGTGCTGGCCGAGGCCGTGCAGTTGACCGGCCTGGTACTCCAGGGCCGGGACGAGGAGCTGCCCGCCGTGGACGTGCCGCGCGGCCAGCTCGCCCTCCAGGACTGCGAGGTGGCGGGCAGTGCGTGGACGGCCGTACTGACCCGTCAGCAGGGCGAGTTGGCGATGCGCGGTTGCCGCGTGGTGAACCCGGCGGGCGCCGGCCTGGTGGAGACCTCGACCGGCGCGAGCGTCATCGAGGACAGCGTGATCGAACACCTCGGCACCTCCGCCCTGGTGATCGGCGAGCGCGCCAACCCCACCGTGCGCCGCTGCGTGCTGCGTGACGCCCGGGGAAACGGCGTGTGCGCCAACGGCGAGTCCCGCGGCGTGATCGAGGACTGTGAGATCTCGGCAACGGACAAGCCGGCCATCGCACTCGAGGAGCAGAGCACCACCCGCGTGGTGCGCACCGAGATCCGTGACAGCGCGCTCGGCGTCTTCATCGGCTCCACCGCCCGCGTGGAGCTGGAGGACTGCACCGTCAGCGCCGTGCGCGCCCACGGCTACGTGCTCACCAACGGCACCGATCCGCTGCTGCGCCGCTGCCGCGCGGTCCGCACGCAGGGCAACGGCCTGCACGTGGCCGGACGCGCCAGGGGCACCTTCGAGGACTGCGAGGTGACCTCCGCCGTCCAGGCCGGCATCCACGTCGGGGAGTCCGCCGGGCCGAGCCTGGTGCGGACGGTGGTGCGCGACGGCGAGACGGACGGCGTCGAGCTGACCGGCGAGAGCGCGGCCGAGTTCGACCGCCTGGAGGTGCGGGACGCGGCCGGCGCCGGGGTCGTCGTCCGCGACGGCGCCAACCCGCTGCTGCGCCGCCTCGCCGTCACGGCCGCGGCCGGGCACGGCGTCGAGGTGCTGCGCGACGGGCGCGGCCGGATCGAGGGCGCCACCGTCGTCGACTCGGGACGCGACGGGGTGCGGATCGAGGACGGCGCGAACACCTACGTCGGCGGCAGCACCGTGCGCGGCAGCAAGGGCTGCGGGATCTCGGTCGGTGCCGAGGGCGTCGCGACGCTGCGCGACGTCGAGGCCGAGGACAACGCGTACGACGGCGTGAGCGTGGAGCACGACGGCGAACTCACCGCCACCCGGGCCGGGTTGCGGGCCAACCGGCGGCACGGCCTGCACCTCCTGCCCGGCGCCCGGGCGACCCTGACGGGCTGCCGGATGACCAACAACACCGTGGACGGCATCCGTTCGGAGTCCGCGGAGCCCGTCCGGCTGAGCGACTGCCTGGTCGCCGAGAACGAGGGCGCGGGCCTGCGGCAGACCGAGCCGACCGAACGGCTCGCCGTCGAGCACCTGGACAGCCGCGACAACCGCTCCGCGGACGCCCACGGCACGGCCGCCGCGGCGGCCGCGACGACCCCGGCCGCCGGGGAGGCCACTGCGGACGGCCCGGCCGGCGAGGCCGCCGCCCCCGCGCAGCACGTGAAGGAGCAGGGCCCGCAGGCCGTCCTGCAGACCCTCGTCGGCCTGGAGGGCGTCAAGGACCAGGTCGCCACGCTCGTCAACCTCAACAAGCTCGCCCGCCGCCGCGAACAGGCCGGCCTGCCGGCCCTCCCGATGAGCCGCCACCTCGTCTTCGCCGGCCCGCCCGGCACCGGCAAGACCACCGTCGCCCGCCTCTACGGCGCGATCCTGGCCGAGCTCGGCGTGCTGCGCAGCGGGCACCTGACCGAGGTGGCGCGGGCCGACCTGGTCGCCTCCATCATCGGCGGCACCGCGCTCAAGACCACCGAGGTGGTCAAGGAGGCGCTCGGCGGCGTGCTGTTCATCGACGAGGCCTACACGCTCTCCGCCGGATCGGGCGGCAGCGGTCCCGACTTCGGCCGCGAGGCGATCGACACCCTCGTGAAGCTCATGGAGGACCACCGCGACGACCTCGTGGTGATCGTCGCCGGGTACGAGGACGAGATCCGCGAGTTCCTGGCCTCCAACCCGGGCCTCGCCTCCCGCTTCAGCCGCACCGTCGCGTTCGAGAACTACAGCGACGACGAACTCACCACCATCGTCGAGCGGGCGGCCGCGAGCCACGGCTACGAACTCGACGAGGGCACGCGCGAGGCCCTCGCCGTCCACTTCGAACGGATGCCCAAGGGCCCCGACTTCGGCAACGGACGGGCGGCGCGCAAGGTCTTCGAGGAGATGGTCGACCGGCAGGCCGGGCGGCTCGCCGAACTCGAACAGTTCGACAACGCCGACCTCACCCTGCTCCTCCCGGCCGACGTGGGCGAGGAGGCCGCGGCGGCGGTCGCCCGGGCCGCGACGGGGGAGGAGGAACCGACGGCTCCCGGCCTGCTGGACCGGCTGCGCGCGATGGTCGGCCTCACGGCGGCCAAGGAACAGGTCGAGGACCTCGTCAACCTCACCCGCCAGACCCGCCGCCGCGTCGAGGCCGGTCTCCCGGCGGCCACCATCAGCCACCACCTCGTCTTCTCCGGGCCGCCCGGCACCGGCAAGACCACCGTCGCCCGCCTCTACGGAGAACTCCTCGCCGAACTGGACGTGTTGCCCAGCGGCCAGCTCATCGAGACCGCCCGCGCCGACCTCGTCGGCCGCTACATCGGCCACACCGCCCAGCTCACCCGCGACGCCTTCGAACGCGCCCGCGGCGGCGTGCTCTTCATCGACGAGGCGTACACGCTGACGCCCCGGCACGGCGGGGGCGGCGACTTCGGCCAGGAGGCCGTGGACACCCTGATGAAGCTCATGGAGGACCACCGCGACGAGGTCGTCGTCATCGTCGCCGGCTACCAGGAGGAAATGCGCGGCTTCCTCGCCTCCAACCCCGGCCTGGCGTCCCGCTTCTCCCGCGAGATCACCTTCGACCACTACTCGGACGACGAACTCGTCACCATCGTCCGCCTCCAGGCCGAGGCCGCCGGCTACACCTGCACCCCGGACACCCTGACGGCCCTGAGCAGCCTCTTCCGCGTCGTCCCGCGCGACAACTCCTTCGGCAACGGCCGCTTCGCGCGGCAGATGCTGGAGGCGATGATCACCCGCCAGGCGGGTCGCCTGTCCCGCCTGGACATCGCGGACCTGGACGAACTCAGCCTCCTGCTGCCCCAGGACATCCCGGCCGAGCGCATCGGCAGCTTCGCGTGAGCCGGGGAACCGGGCGGATCGGGGGTTTCTCTTGACCTCGGAACCGGTGGCCGGCGTCCCGGCCGCCCCCATGACAGCCGTCGGCCGGCGGATCAGGGAGGGGAGGGGAGCGGCAGCCGGGGTGTCGGCGTCCGTGGGGGACGCGTGTGGGGATGCGCCCGCACTGCCGACCCCCTCCCCGACCACCGCCGACCGACGGCCTTCGCCCGCCGAGGAGCCGAGCCGGGCGGGCGCGTACGAGTCGTCGGCTCCTGCGCGGCGGCCGTCGATTCCGGCCGCACCGGCGGCGCCGGCCACCGCCGGTCGCCGGGCCCTGGCAGCGCGGGCGTCGGCGACGGTACTGGCGGCTACGCTGCTGCTTCCCGTGGGGGCCGCATGGGCCGACACGCCCGCGCCCGCGCCCTCCTCTTCGTCCGGGGACGCCTTGCCGGGCGTCAGCCAGGTGCGGCGGGATACGTCCGGGAAGCCTGCGGGCTGCCTGCCCGCGTCGGCGAAGGGCACCCACCTCACGCCCTGGCCGCAGACCTTCCTGCGGCCCGACCGGGTGTGGCAGCTGAGCCGCGGCGACGGGGTGACGGTAGCGGTGCTCGGCTCGGGGCTGGGCGACGGCTCCGGACTGCTCGCCGGCCGCACCGACTTCGCGCCCAGGCTCGACGGGGCCGCCGACCCGGCCCACGACTGCGTCGGCCACGGCAGCTTCCTGGCCGGGCTGATCGCCGCCGACCGCCGCGACGGCACCGGCTTCTCCGGCCTGGCACCCCACGCGCGGGTCCTGGCGGTGGGCGTCACCGACGACACCGGCGCGACCACCGCGGACCGGCTCGCCCAGGGCATCACGGCGGCGGCCGACCGGGGCGCGCGCGTCATCGCCGTGGGCGTCACCGTCCCCGAGGGCAACGACGCGCTGGCCGGAGCCGTCCGCCGGGCCCGGGCCAAGGGCGCGCTGATCGTCGCCCCGGCCGCACCCGACACGGCACCCGGCGCGCAGACCAAACCGGCCCCCGTCTACCCCTCCGCCTACCCCGAGGTGCTCGCCGTCCGCGACCTCGGCCCGGCCGGGGCCCTGCCGGAGAACGCCGCGGTCGGCGGCCGGGTGGACCTGGCCGCCCCGGGCGACGCCGTGACCGGTCCCGGCCCGGCGGCCGGCGGCTACTACACGGGCGCGGGCCCGAGCTTCGCGACGGCCTTCGTCGCCGGCACGGCGGCCCTGGTCCTCGGCTACCGCCCGGCCCTCACCGCCGACCAGCTGACGGCCCGCCTCGAAGCCACCGCCTACCGCCCGGGCGGCCCGGTGCCCGACCCGCAACTCGGCTACGGAACGGTGGACTTGGTCTCGGCCGTGACGAGCACGATCGACCACGAGACGTCCCCTGGCCCGCACCCCACCGCCCCGACCACGTCCGCACTCGCGATGCCCCCTGGCCGCCCCACATCCGAAGCGCCCGCCCAGGCCACGGCGGTGGCCCTGACAGCACTGGGCACGATCGGCCTGGTAGCCATCGCCGGGGCCGTGGCCCCCCGGGGCCGCGCCCGCCGCTGGCAACCGGCAAAGGCCGACGACGCGTCGTAGCACCCCCCCGAGCGCCGCCCACGCCCGGACCGGAAAGTCGACGGGCCCGCCTTCCCGCTCCGGGCATCACCCACACCCTGCCTGTGGCGACCCGCCGTGGCCCGCACCGCCAGGTGAATCCACCGCCACGGGCAGTGGGATCCTGTGCACCGACGACGACCTCTGGGGCACCACGGTCGTCGGACCGCCGAGCCTCATCGAAGCCTTGCTGGACGGACCCCGAGGTCGAGGCGGTCCGGCTGCCCTAGGCAGTACACCTAGCCCAGTCCGTTGCCCAGCAGGTCGAAGGCGCGTTCGGTGGCGTGGACGGCTGCCGGGTAGTGCTCGTCGGCCGAGGTGCCCGCGGCCAGGTGTTCCTGGTTCATGATCGCGAGCTCGCGCTGCACCACGATCACCTGGGCGGCCACGAGGCGTGCGGCGAGTGGGTCGACGCCGGCCTCCTGCAGGGCCGCGGACAGGGCTTCGGTGCCGCGTTCGGAGTAGCGGATCAGCCGTGATGCCAGGCTCTCGGTGCCGGTGATCAGGCGGAGGAAGGCCATGACCTCGGGGTCGTCGCACAGGCCGGTGTTCGGGTCGCGCTGGGCCAGGGCGTCGAGGCGCGCCGCCCGCAGCGCCTCCAGCGGGGGCTGGCCGTCCGGGCGGGCGCGGACGATGCGGGCCGCTTCGCTCTCGTGGTCGGCGAAGCGTTGCAGGACGAGGTCCTCCTTCGTCGGGAAGTAGGCGAAGAGGGTGCGCCGGGAGACGTCCGCCGCCTCGGCGATCTCGGTGATCGACACCTGGTCGAAGCCCTTGTCGAGGAAGAGGCGGATCGCGGTCGCCGCGATCGTCTCCCGGGTGCGTTCCTTCTTGCGTTCCCGCAGGCCCATGCGCTGATTCATGCACTCAGTCTACCTCGTGGTAGACTGAGTGCAGAATTGCACCCGGTTTCTTCTCTTTGGGGGTTGTTGTGCAGACCGAAGTCATCGTCGTGGGGGCGGGCCCGACCGGGCTGATGCTGGCGCACGAGCTGACGCTGGCCGGGATCCCGGTCGTCGTCATGGAGAAGCTGCTCGCCCGGAGCACCCAGTCCCGGGCCGGCGGTCTCCAGCCGCGCACCGCCGAAGTGCTGGACCTGCGGGGGCTGTTGGAGCCGCTGCTCGCGGAGCTGCCGTCCCGGGAGAGTTCGGGCGGGCACTTCGCCGGCCTGCCGGTCGAGCTGGACTGCGCGCCGTGGCGCACCCGGTACCCGCACCCGGTCGGCGTCCCGCAGGCCGCGCTGGAGGCGCACCTCGAAGGACTGCTCGCCGAGCGGGGCGTGCCCGTGCTCCGAGGCCGTGAGGTGACGGCGGTCGCGCAGGACGCGGACGGGGTCACCGCCGAGTGGCGAGCGGAAAGCGGCGGCGGCGAGATCCGGGGCCGCTACCTCGTCGCGTGCGACGGCGGGCACAGCACGGTCCGCCGACTGCTGGGCGTCGCCTTCCCCGGCCGGGGGCGCCGGATGTCCGCCGTGGCCGCGGACCTCACGCTCGTCTCGCGCTCGGAGAAGGTCCGCACCGAGCCCGGACACTTCAGCGAGTTCACGCGGTCGGCCAACGGCTTCCACGCGATCCTGCACCCCATCGGCCCGGACCTGTACCGGATGCTGTTCGGCAAGCTCTCCGGGGACGGCCCGGACCACGCGTCGCCGGTCTCCGCCGACGAGGTCCGGGAGGCCCTGCACGCCGTGTACGGGCCCGAGACGGTGCTGGGCGAGCTGCGCGCGGCCTCCCGGTTCGGCGACGCCGTGCGCCAGGTCGAGCGCTACCGCGAGGGCCGGGTGCTCTTCGCCGGGGACGCGGCGCACATCCACATGCCGATCGGCGGCCAGGGCGTCAACCTGGGCGTCCAGGACGCCGTCAACCTGGGCTGGAAGCTCGCCGGCACGATCAACGGCTGGGCGCCCGCCGGCCTGCTCGACAGCTACCACGAGGAGCGGCACCCGGTCGCCGCGCGGGTGCTGCGCCACACCCGCGCGCAGGGCGTGATCATGAATCCGGGGCGGGACGAGGAGATCGCCACGGTCCGCGAGATCGTCACCGACCTGCTGCGGCTGCCCGACGCCCACCGGTACGTCTCGGGCATGATGTCCGGCCTGGACCTCCACTACCCGGGCGTCGGCCCCCGGCTGATCGACCTGGAGCTGACCACCGGCGACGGGCCGGCCAGGGCGAGCTCGCTGATGCGCTCCGGCCGCGGCCTGCTGCTGTCCCTCGACGGCGGGCGGCGGTCGGTCGGCGACCGGGCCGACCGGGTCGAGCACGTCCTGGCGAGGACCGACGAGGACGTCGACGGGGCCGGGGCCCTCCTGATCCGCCCCGACGGCTACCTCGCCTGGACCGACACCGACGGCACGCCGCTCGACGCGGCCCTGGCCCGCTGGTTCGGCTGAGGTCCGCTCAGGCGAGCCGGTCCGGGGGAGGGAGCCGGGTGACCGGATCGTCGGACCAGGAGTAGACCTCCAGGTTGGACAGGTACCCCTCGAAGGCGAACAGCATGGCGCCGCCCACCGGTTCGCCGGTCGCGTCGAGGACGGTGGCCTCGGCGAACGGGTTGTCCACGGTGGGCGCCGCGGGCACCGCCGTCCGGTCCAGGGTGAAGTCGATGCTCGGGCACGGGCAGGAGCAGTGGCCGGCGACGCGCAGATGGGGGATCTGCGCGGACAGCTCCGGGTACGCGTCCCCGAGGAGGGCGTTCAGGAGGTGCACCGCTTCGTCGGGGATGGGCTCGCCGGTCATGGCCCGAGCCGACCACCCGGCGGCCGGGCCGGTCAAATCCGGCGGTCGGCCATCGCGTCACCGGTGAGGGCGGCCAGTTCGAGGATCGCCGCCGCCCGTGCCCTGGGGCGACGGCGGGGGAGGACGACGACGCCGCGGCAGCGGGTCAGGAAGTGGGCGACCAGGTGGCGCCGGTCGGGGCCCGGAGCCCCGGAGGGTGCCGGGGTGAAGGCCACGACCGCGCCCCGGGCCAGTTCGCCGCGGCCCTCGGCGGCGAGCCGGTCGAGCAGGGCGGAGGCGGTTCGGGCCCCGGCGAGGGAGGCGTCGGCGCGGATCACCACCTGGTCGGCCGCCGACGCCACCGCCGCCTGCCGGGCGTCGTCGCCGGCGCCGGTGGCGTCGGCGAGAACGACGGGGTAGTGGGTGCCCAGATCGGTGAGGGACTGCCGGTGGTCGGCGTACGGGTGCTCCGGGCGGGCCGTCAGCAGCGCCAGTCGGCCGCCCACGTGCCGGAAGGCGTCCGGCAGGGGAGCGGCGGTGAGCAGGGCGCTGAGCGCGTGCGGTGGTGTCGGCGCGGCGGCGTCCGGCCGCGGCGGCGCGAGGTCGAGGACGGCCACCTGGTGGCACCGGTGCTCGGCCAGCAGGGCGCCGAGCGCGACCGCGAGTCCGGCGGAGGCGTCGGCGGGGGCGGCGGGTGTGCCGAGGAACGCGACGCGGTGGCAGGCGAGCAGCGGGGTGCGGACCCGTTCGATCTGCTGCCGGGGGTCCGCCGACTCGCGGAACAGCTTTCGGGGGGCGTGCACGTGGGGCGCGGTGGCGGCCGGGGGAGCCGGAGGACGGAGCGCCAGGACAGGTGCGGGTGCCTGCGCCGGCACCGGCACCCGTCCTGGCACTGGTACCTGCACCGGCACTGGCGCCTGCACCGGCACCGGCACCGGCCACTCGGCCGGAGTGTAGTCCGGACTGGCGTCCGCTCCAGGCCCCGACAGCAGCTCGGTCCAAGGGACTTGGAAGCCGGGATGCGTGCCGTCGGAGTAGGCCATCGGGTGTCCCTCCCGGTTCGTTCGTGTGCCGCCGGGGCCGCCCCTCCGCCCGCCCCGGGCCGGCCCGCCCAGCCGGAACTACGGCGGCCGGTGCGCGGAGGGTTCAGCGGCGGGTTCGACCGGGAGCACGGGCCGTGCCCGCCGGGCGGGTGCTGAACCCCGTTCAGCGGGGGGCCCGTTGAGCTGGTCAGGGCGCACCGTGCGTCCTGACCACGCTTGGAGGAACCCCATGCGCACCACCACCCGTGCCGCCGGCCTGCTGTTCGCGGCCGCCGGCCTGGTCGGCCTCACCGGAGTCACCGCCGCGCAGGCGGCCACCGTCCCCGCGGTGCCGAGGATTCCGGCCCAGCCGATCGGCCCCGTGGTTCCGGGCGTCCCGGCCCAGCCGGCCGACAACTTCGTCCTGTGCTCGGGCGGCAACTACCCGTCGTACGCGGTGTTCCCGAAGCGGGGCGGCTTCTCCACGCACGTGGTCGCACCGCACCAGTGCGAGCAGCTGTCGCTGACCGGCATCGGCAAGGAGCAGGTCGTGCTGTACGGCCTGCGGCCCGACGGCCGGCCGTTCACGATCGCCAAGGACACCTTCGACGACCGCGACGGTGAGCGGATCCGCACGCTCGGCACCCCGGACGCCAACGACTGGACCACCTTCTAGGACGCGGAGCCCAGCCGCCGGCCGGGCGGCGACCAGGCCCGGCCGGCGGGTTCCGCTGTCCGCAAACCCCCGACCGGACCGGGCTACCAGTCGGTACCGTCTCCGGGACACGTCCGGCCGGTTCCGGGCGGCCCAGAAGGAACGACGGAGCGAGTCCCGGACGCGGGACGGGGGAGGACGACGAAACATGGGAACCGAGCGCGCGGTACCGCGTGAACTGATCGCGGCTCTGCTGGCCGAGGGCGCGCAGGTCGTGCCGGGGCCGCCGGCGCTGCCGGTGCCGCCGGGAGCGGCGGAGGACGTGATCGCCGTCGCCCGGCGGGTGGCGCTGAACGGGTTGCCGTCGGGGCGTTGGCGGCCGGTGTCGTCGCCGGGGCTGCTGGAGCTCGCGGCGGCGATGGTGGTGGACGAGCACCCTTCGGCGCCGGGCTGGTCGGCGCAGGAGCGGGAGCGGTTCACCACGTGGGTCGCCGTGCTGATCGAGCACCGTGGCGAGGACGGCGTGCAGGACCTGGTCCGGGCGCTCAACGAGGAGCGGGACGCGGCCTGAGGACGGGCGCAGGGGCCCGCGGGGAAGGGACGTTGGCGCGGAGTTGGTGCATCCTTGGCGGCCGTTGACAGTCTGCTGTCACAGCCGCCGGGGGGATCCGGTCGGACTGTCCCTGACCCCGACCGCTCTGTGAGGTAGTGCGTGTCCCAGCAGCCTGTCGCCCCGACCGCCCCCGGCGTCCAGCAGCCCGCAGAGTCCGCCGCCCAGCCCGCTCCTGCCGTGAAGACCGCCGTGCAGCCCGCCACGGAGACCACCGCGAAGCGGGAGGGTCGCCCGACCCTCGACCCGCAGGACCTCGCCGAGATCCACCGGCTGCACGGCGGCTACCTGCTGAACGTCCTGCTGCGCACCACGCGCGGCGACCGCGGCAAGGCCGAGGACATCCTCCAGGAGACCCTGCTGCGCGCCTGGCAGAACCCGGAGGCGCTGAAGGCCGGGCCCGAGCACAGCCGCCCGTGGCTGTTCACGGTGGCCCGGCGGATCGCCATCGACCACTACCGGATGGCGGCCTCCCGGGCGCCCGAGGCGCTCGGCGAGTCGGTGGAGGACCGGCCGGTCGCCGAGGACCCGTACGAGCGGGTGGTGGCCTCCCGGGACATCGCCCTGGCGCTGCGGCGGGTGCAGAAGCACCACCGCGAGGTGCTGGTCGAACTGCACCTCAAGGACCGGTCGGTGGTGGAGGCGGCGGCGAAGCTCGGGGTGCCGCCGGGGACGGTCAAGTCCCGCAACTTCTACGCGATCCGCGCCATGCGCCCGGTCCTCGCGGCCGAGCACGGGTACGCCCCGAAGGCGGTCGAGCGCGGGTGCGCTCCCAGGGCCGTGGCGAGTTGACCGGTCGTCATGACCGGCGGTGCGTCAGCGCGTCCAACTGCTCCTCGATCGCGGTGACGAATTCGCCCATGGACGACGGCAGCCGGCCGTCCGCCCGGTAGCGGTCGAGCGCCGACCGAAGCCGCTCGGCGGCCTCCGGCGCCCGGCCGCGGCCGGCCAGGAAGGCGGCGTAGGACTGCTCCGCGAGGGCGAGGAGGTGCAGCAGTCCGGCCTCCTCACAGGCGGCGAGCGCGCGGCGCCAGGCGATCTCGCAGGCCTCCTCGTCGGCGACCGGCTGGAGGGCGTGGGCCTCGGTGAGCATCGACCAGAGGTGGCAGATCGTCACCGTCGAGCCGGGCAGCAGGTTCCGGGCCTCGCGGGCCTGCCGGAGGGCGCCCTCCCGGTCGCCGACCAGCAGGCTGACCTGGGAGCCGTGGGCGAGGGTGGCGGACAGGCGGTGGGGTTCGCCGGTGCCGGTCGCGTACGCGAGCGCGGCGGCGGTGAGCGCGGTGGCCTCGCCCGCGCGGCCGACGAGGGCGCTGGACACCGCGAGGGCGTTGAGCGCCCGCAGGTGGACGGCGCCGTCCTCGGGGCGGGTGCCGGCGAGGGCCTTGCGGCCGCGGTCGACCGCCTCCTGGTAGCGGCGCAGGCCGAGCAGGGCGCTCGCCTGGGCGACGCCGACCCGTGCGCTGCCCACCCGGTCGCCGCACCGCTCGGCGGCCTCCCGGCCCGCCGTCATGCAGCTCAGCCACTCGGTGAAGAGCCCGGCGGAGTAGTACTGCGGTTCGCTGGCAGCGGCCAGCCGCCAGGCCCGCGCCGGGTCGGTCCGGCCGGCTGAGGCGACCAGGGCGCGGACGGTCGGCTCCTCGGCCCGGAACCAGTCGATCGCGGCCCGGGGCCCGGCGGGTGCGGGGAGGGCCGGCGGGTGGTGGACGCTCCCGCCGTACGTCTCCTGGCCGGGCTCCAGGTGCTCGGCGCAGGCGCGGGAGGCCTCCAGGTAGTAGTCCATCAGCCGCTCCGCGGCGAGCTGTCGGTCCACCTCCGGGCGCCGGCCGAGCAGTTGCGCGCTGAACAGCTGCACGAGGCCGGACCGGCCGTACCGCCCGTGCCGGGTGCCGGTCAGCAGATGGTGGGCGGTGAGCTCGCCGAGCGCCCGCCGGGCGGTGGCCGGGTCGGCGCCGAGCAGGGCCGCGCTCGCGAGGACGTCCACCTCCGGGGCCGGGTGGGCGGCCAGGACGGTCAGCAACTCGGCCGCGTCCGGTGACAGTCGGCGGTGGGTGCGGCGCAGTTCGCCGGAGACGCCGAGGGCGCCGTCGCCCTCCAGGACGGCCAGCCGGGTGGGCTCGTCCGCGAGGTCGGCGACGAGTGCGGCGATCGTCCAGTCCGGCCGGGCGGCCAGCCGGGCGGAGGCGATCCGCAGGGCGAGCGGCAGGTGGTCGCAGAGCGCGGCGAGCCGGGCGGCGGGCTCCGGTTCGGCCTGCACGCGCGCGGGTGTCAGCACCCGCTCCAGCAGGCGCAGCGCGTCGGACCCGGGCAGTGGGGCCAGGCGCAGCAGGGCCGCCCCCTCGGCGGCGACCAGGCCCTCCAGGGGGCTGCGGCCGGTGACGACGACGGCGCAGCCGGGGCCGTGCGGGAGGAGGTCGGCGACCTGGTCGGCGTCGGCGGCGTCGTCGAGGACGACGAGCAGGCGCCGGTCCCGGGTCAGGCTGCGGTAGAGCGAGGCGCGCCCGGCCCGGTCGGCGGGGAGGGCGGGTTCGTCGACGCCCAGCGCGCGCAGGAAGGCGCCGAGCGTCTCGCCGGGGTCGGCCGGTCCGGCCGGGTCGAGGCCGCGCAGGTCGGCGTACAGCTGCCCGTCCGGGAAGCCGTCGGCCGCGGTGTGGGCCCAGGCGACGGCCAGGGCGCTCTTGCCGACGCCGGCCGGGCCGGCGACGAGGGCGAGGCCGTCACCGGTGCGGTCGGGGCCGCATTCGCGCTCCAGCCAGCCCAGTTCGGCCTCACGGGCGACGAAGTCGAGCGGGCGGCGGGGGAGGCGGCGGGGCACCGGGGCGCCGGCCGGCGACGACGGCACGACAGCGGAGTGCGCGAGCTCCGACGGGCCCTCCACCGGCCGCGTGGCCGCCAACCGCTCGCCCAGCGGCCGCCCGACCATCGGCACCGCCTCGATCAGCCGCCCGGCCGCCGCTTGCCCGCTCACCGTGTCGTCGTCGCCGGCCAGCACCTCGGTGAGTGCCGCCTGGAGCGCCGGCCCCGGCCGGATGCCGAGTTCGCCGTCGAGCCGGGCCCGCGCCTCGTGGTAGGCACGCAGCGCGTCGGCCGGCCGCCCGGCCTGGTGGAGGCAGCGCACCAGGAGCGCCGCCACCTCCTCGCGCAGCCCGTTCGTCCGCACGTTCTGCTCCAGGGACGGCACGGCCGCGGCGCCGGTGCCCTGCCGCAGCCGCAGCGCCGCCCAGGAGACGAGAGCTGCGGTCCGCGTCTGCTCCAACTGGCCCGCCACCGTGCCGCGCAGCGCGGTGTCCGGCAGGTCGGCGAGTGCCGGGCCCCGCCACAGCCGCAGCGCCTGCTCCAGCAGCGCGATCGCCTCGGCGAGCGCGGCGCCGTCGCCCGCCTCGGCGGCAGCGCTCTCGGCGAGGGCGGCGGCGCGGGCCGCCAGGTCGTCGAAGCGCAGCGCGTCCACGAGGTCGGCCGGTCCGGTCAGCAGATAGCCGGGTGCGCGGGTGTGCAGGACGAAGGGCCCGGAGGCGAGCAGCTTGCGCAGCGCGGCCACGTGTCCCTGGAGCGCGGCCCGCGCGCTGGCCGGCGGCCAGTCGTCCCAGAGGAGTTCGCAGAAGGCGTCCACGCCGACGACCCGGCCCAGGTGCAGCGCGAGCAGCACGAGAACGGCCCGCCGTTGTGCGCCCTGGAGTGCGACGAACCCGTCGCCCCCGGTCCGCAGCTCCACCGGACCGAGGAGTCGAATCCCCACGCGCCGCCCCACCTCGCCCCACGACTCCCGGACCGGTCGGTCCCGGGGTGGAGCAGTGTACAAAACGAATTCGTCCCCTTCCGGCGGGTGATCGAACGGCATCGAACCGGATCGAACAAAAAGCGATCATGATGGCACGAATCGCCGGAGTTCGCACCGGTGCGGAGCCCGGCCGATCGGGCCTATCCTCGGACGACTCGATCCACCCGCAGACGATCCACCCGCCGGCGAACGAGCCGATCAGCCAGACGAGGGGCCGCATGCGCATCGACCTGCTCGGACCGGTCGCCGTCCGGCGCGACGACGGGACGCTCGTCACGCCCTCGGCTCCCAAGCGGCGCGCCCTGCTCAGCGCGCTCGCCGTCCGGCTGAACCGGGTCGTGGCCACCGAGGAACTGATCGAACTGGTCTGGGACGGCGCGGCGCCGCCCACCGCCAGGGCCGCGCTGCAGGGCCATGTCGCCGTGCTGCGCCACACGTTGGGCGAGGAGCGAACGGCGGACCGCGGCGGCGAGCGCCTCGCGCTCGGCACCCGCGACGCCGGCTACGTGCTCACCGGCGAGCCCGACCGGGTGGACCTGGTGCGCTTCGCCGGCCTGTGCGAACGCGCCGGAGTCCTGCACCCGGACGGCCGGCACGGCTCGTTCGGCCCGTACCACCCGCAGGCCCCGGACGACGTGCGGGCCGCCGACGGCCCGTCGGCCGACCCGGCGCTCCCGCTGCTGCGCGCCGCCCTCGACCTGTTCCAGGGCCCCGCGCTCACCGACTGCGGCTCGGCCCTGCTGCGCGACCGGACCTCCCCGTACGTCACCGACCTGCGCCTGCGCGCCCTCGACCGGCTCGCCGACGGCCTGTGCCGGCAGGGCCGCGGCGGCGAACTCGTCGCCGAGCTCACCGAGGCCGTGACGGCGCACCCCACCCGGCAGGGCCCGGCCGCCCGGCTCGTCACCTGCCTCGACCAGGCCGGGCGGCGCGACGAGGCCGCGGCCTGGTACGGGCGGCTGGTCGCCCGCCTCGACGGCCCGCCGTCTCCCGAGCTGCGCCGCGCGGGCGAGCGCCTGAACCGCCCCGCCACCACCGTGACCGCGCCCCGCCCGAAGGTCGTACCGTCCCAACTCCCGCTCGCCGACCGCAGGTTCGTGGGCCGCGCGGCCGACCTGCGCCGCCTGGACGAGGCTCTCGCTCCCGCCCGCACCGGGCGGCCCGTCCTGGTCACCGGCCCGGCCGGGGCCGGCAAGACGGCCCTCGTGCAGCACTGGGCCGACCGGGCCGCCGGGCGGTTTCCCGATGGTGTCCTCCACGCCGACCTGGACGGCTTCGGCGAAGCCGGGCCCCGGGACCCGGCCGACGTGCTCGGCGACTTCCTCACCGCCCTCGGCGAACCGGCCGTCCCCGCCGCGCTCGGCGAACGCGTCCAGCGCTACCGCGAGCTGCTCGCGGGCCGCCGGGTGCTGGTGGTCCTCGACGACGCCCGCTCCGCGGAGCAGGTGACGCCCCTTCTGCCGGCCCCGCCCGCCGGGCCGTCCGAGCCCGCGCCCGTCACCGTCGTCACCAGCCGCCACCGCCTGCGCGACCTGCTCGTGCGCGAGGGCGCGGTTCCCCTGCAGGTCGACGCTCTCACCCCCGACGACGCGGCCGCCCTGCTCGCCCGCACCCTCGACCCCGCCCGGCTCGCCGCCGAACCCGCGGCGGCCGCCGAACTCGCCGAGCGCTGCGACCGCCTGCCGCTCGCCCTGCGCCTCGCCTCCGCCCGGCTGGCGGCCCGCCCCGGCTGGGGCCTGGCCGACCTCGCCGCCGAACTCGCCGACGACCAGGCCGCTCTGGCCACCCTCACCGGCACCGGCCGCGGCCCGCTCGGCATCGCCGCCACCCTCGACCGGACCCACCGCGCGCTCGACCCGGCCACCGCCCGGCTGTTCACCCTCCTCGGGCTCCACCCCGGCAGCGAGATCGCCACCGCCACCGCCGCCGCCCTCGGCGACCTGCCCGCCGCGCAGGCCCGCACCCACCTGGCCCGTCTCGACGCCGTGCACCTCCTTGAGGAGCACGCCCCCGGCCGCTACGCCCGGCGCGCGCTGGTCGGCCGCTACGCCGCCCGGCAGGCCGCCGACCTCGGGTGCGACGAACGACTCGCCGCGCTCGACCGGCTGATCGACCACTACCTCGACGCGACCGAGGCGAGGTCCGCCGAGGGCGGGGAGGGCACGGCCTGGTTCCGGCGGGAGGAGAGCGCCATCCGCGCGGTCGTGCTCTGCGCCGAACAGCACGGCCGCACCGCCGGGGCCTGGCGGCTCGCCCACCGCGCCGCCGCGTTCTACGAGCGCGCCGCCCACGGGCACGCCGGTCACGGGCGCACCGGCCACGGCCTCCCGGGCGGCGAGGGCGGTGAAGGCGTCGAGCACGACCGCGCCCGCTGGCGCGCCACGACGGAGGCCGGTCTGCGCGCGGCCCGTTCGGCCGACGACCCGGAGGCCGTGGCCAGGCTCTCCACCGACCTCGCCGTCCTCCTCGTCGACCGCGGCGCCCGCCGCACCGCGGTCGAGCACCTCGACCGGGCCGTCACCACCACCGGGGACCCGCTCCTGCGCCTGCTCTGCCGCGCCCGCGTCGCCCGCGCGCTCGTCCGCGCCGGACGGCACGACCGGGCCG
This sequence comes from Kitasatospora sp. NPDC048722, assembly GCF_040650235.1. Lineage (NCBI taxonomy): Bacteria > Bacillati > Actinomycetota > Actinomycetes > Kitasatosporales > Streptomycetaceae > Kitasatospora > Kitasatospora sp. NPDC048722. The sequence continues at coordinate 246,971 of NZ_JBEZGX010000002.1, read as the reverse complement.
TCCCGCTGTTCACGGACGTCGTCGCGGCCGCCCGCACCCCCGAGGCCGCGCACCTCCTCGCCGCCGCCCTCGTCGACCTGGCCGACGCCCTCGTCCTCGCCGGATCCCCGAGCCAGGCACTCGCCCACGCCGACGAGGCCGTCCGGCTCGCCGCCGCCCACACCGCCGACGCCGTCCGCGCCACCCACGCCCGGGCCCGCGCCCTGCACGCCCTCGGTCGCGTCGGCCTGGCCCTCGACTGCGCCGAACTGGCCGTCGTCCTCGGCCGGACGCTCGCCGACACCGTGCTCCAGGCCGACTCCCACGCGCTGCTCGCCGACCTGCTGGGGACGGTGGGCCGCACCGGCGACGCGGCCGCCGCCCGCCGCCGCGCGGACATGCTCCTGTCGGGCGCCGCCTGAGCCTGCGCCGCCCGCCGGGGCGGCGCACCTCCACCGGCCCCAGTTCCGCCTCTCCGCCCAGTTCTGCCCATCCCAATTCCGCCCCTGAGCAGTTCCGCCCGCGTGCGAACAGGCAGAACTACCGGCAGTTCTGCCATCGGCGCCGTGTACCCGCCCGGCCGGTCGCCCGTTGGCCCGTCTGGTCGCCACGGCCCTTGGCACACGCACTGACCAGCAGTGCCGTGGCACCGGGCCCGCGTGAAACCGTGCATACTTCTGCCTGCGTGTAGTGGTTGAGGCACAAACAGTGGCAGAACTACCGGCAGGTTCAGGGGTGGAGTCGATGAGCGACGCGGTCGCCGGGGGCATGGAGTTCTCCGGCCTGCTGGCCGGGTACCGGGTGCGGGCGGGTCTGACGCAGGAGGAACTGGCGGAACGCTCCGGCGTGAGCCTGCGGGCCCTCGGCGACATGGAGCGCGGACGCACGCGCGGGCCGCAGCGCCGCACCGTGCAGGCGCTCGCCGCGACGCTGGGCCTCGACGCGGCGGACACGCTGGCTCTGGAGCGGGCCGCCCAGTCCGGACGCCCGCGCGGCACCCGCGCGACCGTCCCCGCGCAGGCCGGCCCCAAGACGCCGAAAGCCGCCGAGGCCGATCAGGCGTCGGCGCCCGCCGAGCCCGCGCCCGCCGAGTCCGCGCCCGCCGCGCCCGCGCTCGCGCCCGCACCGGTGCTCCCCGGCGCCCTCGCCCTCCCTCGGGACATCGCCGACTTCACCGCCCGGGAGGACGTCCTCGCCCGCCTGGACGAGCTGGTCCGGGAGGACGACCCGGCCCATCCCCGGGTGCTCCTGGTCAGCGGCCAGCCGGGCCTGGGCAAGACCGCCTTCGCCCTGCACGCCGCCCACTCCCTCGCCGACCGGTTCCCCGACGGCCAGCTCTCGCTCGACCTCGCCGGCATGGCCCCCACCCCGCTGGCCGCCCGCGACGCGCTCGGCCAGGTCCTGCGCGCCCTGGGCGTCGAGGACGGCGCCGTCCCGGCCGGTACGGAGGAGCGGGCCGGACTGTTCCGGGCCCTGGTGCGCGAGCGCCGGCTCGTCCTCGTCCTGGACAACGCCGCCGACGAGGCGCAGGTCCGCCCGCTGCTGCCCGGCTCGGGCCCGGCCGTGACGATCGTCACCAGCCGCAACGCCCTGCCCGGCCTGGAGTCGGTGCACCGCCTGCGCCTGGACGCCCTCGCGCCCACCGAGGCGGCCGCGCTGCTCGCCCGGATCGCCGGCCGGAAGCGGATCGCCGCCGAACCGGACGCGGTGGCCGAACTCGCCCGCCTGTGCGGCTACCTTCCGCTCGCGCTGCGGATCGCCGGTCAGCGCCTGGTGGCGCGCGAGCAGCTGCCGGTGAGCCGCCTGGTCCGGCAGCTCGCCGCGGAGGAGAACCGGCTGGACCTGCTGGAGACGGGGGACCTCGCCGTCCGCCCGGCCTTCGCCCTGTCCTACCGCCGGCTACCGGCCGAGTCCCAACTGGTGCTGCGCCGCTGCGCGTTGACCGCAGGGCCGGACTTCACCGCGCCCGTCGCCGCGATGTACGCCGGGCTGTCCACGGTGCGCACCGAGCGCTGTCTGGAGGAGCTGGCGGACGCCGGGCTGGTCCAGCTCGCCACCCCGGAGCGGTACCGCCTGCATGACCTCGTCCGGCTGTACGCGGGGGAGCGGCTGGCGGCCGACGAGAGCCCCGAGGAGGTGCGCGCCGCCGAACTGGCCGCGGCCGGGCTGCTGCTGGCGCGCGCCTCGGCGGCGGGCCTGCGGTTCGTTCCGGACAGCACCGGCGAGGAGGTGCTCGGCGATCCCGATCCGGCGACGGCGCCGGTGACGACCGCGGACGCGACGCGCTGGCTGGAGGAGGAGCACCCGGAGTGGCTGGCGGCCATGTACCGGGCGGCCGGGGCAGGCCGGCACCGCGAGGTGGTGGACACCGCCGAGGCGATGCACTGGTTCTCGGACCGGCTGCTGAGCTGGGACATCTGGGGCGAGGTCTTCCAGCTGTCCGTCGACTCCGCGCGCGCCCTCGGCGACCGGCACGCCGAGACCGTCCACGTGAACTACCTGGCCTGGACGAACGTCACCTGTCTGCACCGCTACCAGCGCGGCATCGAACTGGCCGGAGAGGGGCTGGAGCTGGCCCGCGAGCTCGGCGACCGCGAGCAGGAGGGCTGGGCGCTGACCTACCTCGGCAGCGGCCTGCGCAGGCTGCACCGGTACCAGGAGGCCACCGACTCCTACCGCCGGGCGGCGGAGGCCTTCGCGTCCGTGGACAACCGGGCCGCCCGGATCGGACGGCTGGTCACGCTGCGCGGCGCCGCCACCTGTCTGCGCGAGTCGGGCCGCGCGGAGGAGGCGGTGGAGTCCCGCCGGCTGGCGCTGGCGGGCGCCCTGGAACTGGTGGAGCGCTGGGAGTCGCCGCTGATGCACTTCTTGTCGGCGATGACGGCCTACGAACTGGGCCTCGACCGCGCGGCGCTGAAGCAGTGGCCGGCCGCCGAGAAGGCCTACCGCCAGGCGCTCACCCACTACGAGGCGATCGGCCGCCCGGACAGCATGACGAAGACCCTGACCGAGCTCGGCACGGCCCTGATCGAGCAGGGCCGCGCCGACGAGGCCCGTGAGCTCCTCACCGAGGCGCTCACGGACCTCAGCGCGGACGGCCGCCCTGGCCGCCGCCGGACGGGCACGGCGGCCGTCGGAGGCTGAGGCGCCGCGCCCGTCACCGGACGGGCCGCGTCAGATCCGGCTGTCCTCGACCGCCGGGATCGTGGTGTCGGGCACCGAGGGGGCCGTGCCGTTCGGCACCGCCGAGCGGACGTTGGCCCGCGGCGCGGCGGCGGCCGGCTTCTTCCCGCAGAACGCCGGCTCCAGCGCGCCCATCAGGCCCTGCGTCACCGAGCCGTTGTTGGAGGCGTTGGCGAACACGACGACCGTGCGGTGCCCGTCCGGCGTGGTGAACGACTGGGTCTGGTAGCCCTGGACGATCCCGCCGTGCCCGTACACGTCGCCGCAGGTGAGCGAGATGCGGCGCAGCCCGAGGCCGTAGGAGATCTTCGCGCTCGGGGTCGGGATCGCGGCCTCCATCTGCTTGAGCGAGTCGTCGGAGACGAGTCCGCCGGAACTGCCGGCCATGAGGGCGGTGAGGAAGGTGTCGAGGTCCTGGGCGGAGGAGGTGACCGCGCCCGCGGCCCAGACCCAGGAGCCGGTCTGCTCGGTGGAGTCGAGCAGCGGCTTGGTGCGGTCGTCGTTGGTGAGGTAGCCGGTGACGTGGGCGCCGCGGATCTTCGGGTCGGGGACGACGAAGGAGGTGTCGCGCAGCTCCAGCGGGTCGAGGATGCGCTCCTGGAGGACGTCGGCGTAGGGGCGGCCCGTGAGGTTCTCGACGGCGAGGCCCATGAGCACGAAGTCGGTGTTGGAGTACGAGTACTTGGTGCCCGGCGCGTACTGGACGCCGTGCTTGACGGACATCGCGACGAGGTCGCGCGGGGCGTAGACGTTGGTGCGGATGCGGGCCTCGAACGCGGCGGTGGTCTCCTCGCCGGGCTGTTCGAGGAGGTCGTTGGTGTGGTCATAGATCCCGGCCCGGTGCTCCATGACCTGGCGGCCCGTCATGGTCCAGCCGTCGGGCAGGGTGCCGGCCGGGAGGTAGTCGCGCAGGGGCTTGTCGAGGTCGATGAGGCCCTGCTCGGCGAGCTGCATGACCAGGACGGACGCGAACATCTTGCTGTTGCTGCCGACCCGGAAGCGCCAGTCGGCCTTCATCGGGGTGCCGTCGAGGTCGGCCTTGCCGACCGTCAGCGTCCGGTCGAGCGACGGGTCGTCGTGGTCGCGGACGACGGCGAAGGCGCCGGGCGCGCCCGCCTTCATCGTGGTCTGCAGGGCGGTGAGCACCGCGGCGGTGTCGGGTGCGGGTGCGGTCGGGGTGCCCTGGTCGGCGGCGGCGTGGGTGGCGCCGGTCGCCATCAGGACGACACCGGCGGCGGCCACGGCCAGGGGGCGCAGGAGCCTGATCTTCGCCATGTTCCTCAGTTCTTCGTTCGGCTGACGCGGCGTCGGTCCGCGCGGTTCGAAGATCCACTATCTCCGCCCGGGGCCTTCGCCGCAATGTGAGCGATCGGTGAACGCGATCGACTCCACAATCCGTTTCCCGAACGGCGGCCAAGGCTTTACCTGCTGGGATCTACCCGCGTAAACCAATGAGCCGCATGCTTGTTCGGCACACCTCAAGCACCCCCGTGCGCACGTCGAGCACGCTCGTGCGCACCTCCAGCACGCCCGTGCGCCCCCACAGCCCCCACCTCACCCGACGTGGAGTCAGCATGCCCCTGTCCCGCATCGCCCGCCGCGCCTGCGCCGTCCTGCTGTCCGCCGCCGCCGTGGTGCCGATGGCCGGCACCGCTCAGGCCACCGCCGTCGCCGGCGCCTACTCGGCCGTGGTGTTCCCGGACCAGGACCACAGCCTGGTCCACGACTTCATCAACTCGGCGACGAAGTCCGTCGACGTGACGATGTACGAGCTGCGCGACACCGCCGCGGTGAACGCCCTGATCGGCCGCAAGCAGGCGGGCGTCAAGGTGCGGGTGATCCTGGACGCCAAGCACACCTCCGTCAACGGCGCCGCGTACTCCGCGCTCAAGGCCGCGGGCGTCGGCGTGACGTACTCCTCCTCGGCGTACGTCTACACCCACCAGAAGACCGTCACCGTGGACGGCGCCAAGTCCCTGATCCTGACGGGCAACCTGGACGCCACCTACTACTCGTCCAGCCGCGACTACGGCGTCTTCGACTCCGACGCGAACGACGTCGCCGCGATCGAGCAGGTCTTCGCCGCGGACTACGCGAAGACCTCGATCACCCCGTCGGACGGCGACAACCTGGTCTGGTCGCCCACCGACTCGCAGGACCGCCTGCTCGCGCTGATCAACGGCGCGCAGACCTCCCTCGACGTCCAGGAGCTGGAGTTCGGCGACCAGGCCCTGGTGGACGCCGTCGCCGCCGCCGCGAGCCGCGGCGTCACCGTGCGCGTGGTCGGCATGAACCCCGACACCTACGGCAGCTACTTCGACGAGGTGACGACGGCCGGCGGCAGGATCGTCACGTACTCGTCCACCACGGGCCTGTACATCCACGCGAAGGCGATCGTCGCGGACTACGGCACGTCGACGGCCAAGGTGTTCGCCGGCTCGGAGAACTTCTCCGACAACTCGCTGAACAACAACCGAGAGCTCGGCCTGATCACCACCGACTCCGGCGTGCTGAGCACGATCGAGTCGACCTTCGCCACCGACTTCGCCAACGGCCAGCCGTACTGAGCAGATCCGGCCGCCCCCCGCGGATTCCGCACCAGGTACCGCCTGCCCCACGCAGAACACCCGGGAGAGCCGCCCGGCGCACCGCCGCCGGCCGGCCTCCCTCCGGACCGTTCCCGTCCCCCGTGAGGACTCGTCATGCCTGAGCCCGTCAAGCCCCGTCCGCGCACCCGCCTGCGCACCCGCCGCACCGCGACCGCCGTCGCCTCGGCGACCGCCCTCGTGGCCGCCTCCGCCGGCCTGTGGGCCGTCACCGCTCCCGCCGCGCAGGCGGCCGCGCTGCCCGCCCCCGACCACGTGATCGTGGTCGTCATGGAGAACCACGCCTACAGCCAGGTCATCGGCAGCACCAGCGCGCCGTACATCAACTCCCTGGCCAAGGGCGGCGCGACGCTCACCCAGTCGTACGCGATCACGCACCCGAGCCAGCCGAACTACTACGCGCTGTTCTCGGGCTCGACGCAGGGCATCACCGACGACAGCTGCGTGAACGTCGGCGGCCTGCAGGCCCCGAACCTCGCCTCCGAGCTCACCGCCGCCGGGAAGAGCTGGGGCAGCTACAACGAGTCCCTGCCCGCTCAGGGCAGCACGGTGTGCAGCAGTGGAAACTACGCGCAGAAGCACAACCCGTGGTTCGGCTTCGGCAACGTCGCGCCGAACTCGGCCCGCACCTTCGGCCAGTTCCCGACCGACTACACCACGCTGCCGAAGGTGTCCTTCGTCGTGCCGAACCTGTGCAACGACATGCACGACTGCTCGGTCAAGACCGGTGACACCTGGCTCAAGACCAACCTCGGCGCCTACGCCACCTGGGCAGCGAGCCACAACAGCCTGCTCCTCGTCACGTTCGACGAGGACAACCGCCTGGCCGGCAACCGCATCCCCACCGTCGTCTCCGGCGCCCACGTGGCCCCCGGCAGTACCTCCGCCACCACCTACAACCACTACGACGTCCTGCGCACCCTGGAGGACCTGGCCGGCCTGACCACCCACGCGGGCAACGCGGCCAACGGCAGCGACATCTCCGGCATCTGGAACTGACCCACCCCGCACGCCGTGCGACACCGGGGTCCGGCACCACGCGGTGCCGGACCCCGTTCCCCCGTGCCGGCCGTGGATCAGCCCGGCAGCTGGCCGGAGCAGTTCGCCTCCCAGTTGTTGAACTCCGCCGCGGACGGGTCGTGGGCGTGGTTCGCGGCGTAGGCGGCCTGGCTCATCGCGGTCTTGAGGGAGCCACCGGTGAGCGGGCCGACGACGCCGTCCGGCTGCAGGCCGTGCGAGCCCTGCCAGTTCCGCACGGCCTGGTCGGTGAGCGGGCCGAAGTGCTGGTCGACGTCGAGGCCGGCGCCGTTCACGTCGTCGAGGGCGCGCTGGAGACAGGCGACGGCCGGGCCGTAGCTGTTGAGGGCGAGATTGCCCGCGGCGTTGGCGACGCCCGCGGTCAGGCCCACGACGGCGGCCGCGCCCACGGCCAGGGTGGCGGCGCGACGGGTCCAGGTGTGCTTGCTCATGGTCGGAATCTCCTCGGTCATCGGGAATCGCGGGGCCGACGGCCCGTCACGGGTGCGCTTGCGCATCTGCTGCCGGGCCGGCTCGGTGGTGCCGTTGACGACCTTGCGTCAGCCGGGGCCCCGGGACCAGGAATTCGATCCTGGGCGAATCCCTTGCCGCCGCCCGTCCGTCCGGCCGAGGATCGTGCGGTGCTGAGGATCCACTTCACCGAGCAGGACCTGGCGCTCACCCGGGTCGCCCCGGCCGCCGACATGTCCGCGGAACTGTCTCTGAGCCTCCACCTGCTGGCCACCGGCCGGCCCGAGAGCAGACTCGGCCAGTGGCGCGAACAGCTCGCGCGGCGCTGGAAGCCGCGTTCGGCGATGCTCTTCGACCTGTTCGCGCCGACCGACCTCCCGGAGTTCCTGACCGTGCGGCGGGACGGCCGCGACACCGCCGAGGCCACTGCGGACGGCGTGGGCCACGGTGGGGGCGACTACCTGCGGGGCCTCGGCGGCCTGCGCCGCCTCACACCGTTCGCCCGGGACCTCGCGTCCGGCGAGCGCAGGTCCCGGCTGCTGCTCGGCGACCTGACGGCCGAGTACCAGTCGGCGGCGATCACACCGTACTGGGAGCGGATCGACGCCGCAGTGGCGGCCGAACACCGTCACCGTACCCGCCAGTTGGCCACCGCCGGCCTGGACGAGGTGCTGTCCACCCTGCACCCGGCCGCCCGCTGGCACCACCCGGTCCTGAGCCTGCCGCGCGCGGACCACTGCCTGACCGAACTCCACCTGGCAGGCCGTGGTCTGGTGCTCCAGCCCGCCGTCTTCGCCTCCGGCGGCCTCCTGGTGATCGCCGGCTTCGACGACCCGGCCGGTCAACCCGTTCTCGTCTACCCCGTCCCACCCGACCGGCCGCTGCTCACCGACGACGGGACGGCCCCACCTCCGGCGCTGACCGCCCTGCTCGGCCGCACCCGAGCCGCCGCCCTGGCAGCGCTGGCCGCCCGCGGCCCCCTCAGCACCACCGACCTGGCCACCGCGCTCGCCGTAGCCCCCGCCACCGCGAGCCAACACGCGACGATCCTCGCCGATGCGGGGCTCACCACCAAACAACGCCGAGGCGGCACGGTCGTCCACCACCTCACCCTCCTGGGCGAGGTCCTCCTGAACGGAGGCGTGGAAGACGCGGCCGAGAACGCATCCCGCCTGTTGGTGGGCGGCGGGGAGTGAGCGACGACGACGCCGCGGGCCCTCCGGGGCTGATCCGCAGGACGCGTCCTGGGTGCCCGGAGCCGGTCACCGTCCGGGCTTCGCCGTGACGTGCGGGCCGTGGTAAGCATGGCGCGTGCGCTTCGATTCCGTTCCGATGCCGCCGGCCGTCGAGGGCCGGCCCCGTGATGTGCGTGGGTATCCCGTGCCGGCGATCACTCCCTGGGAGGGGGATGAGCCGCAGTTCGCGTTGACCGACTACGGGCGGAGTGCGAACTGTGCGCTGGAGCGGCGGTGTTCGGTGTGTGACGAGCTGATGCCGCAGGGGCCGGTGTGGCGGGTGGTCGGCGCGGCGGAGAGCGCGGCGATCGCGGATGCGCTGGCGGCCGGGCGGCCGTACCGGAACCTCGCGCCGACGATGGAGGGGCCGGGGCACCGGGCGTGCATGCTGTACGCCTCGATGGTCTGCCCGTACCTGGCCCGGCCCAACGCCCGTCGGCGCACCACGGCGGACGGCGCCCCGGACGGGCTGACGTCGGCCGTCGTCCGGGGCGCCGTGCGCGGTGGTACGGGTGCGGTGGTCGGGTACGGCGACTACGAGTACGGCGTCACCGGCACCCGGGTGCTGTTCCGCTTCCTCGACGTGGTCGAGTACCTCCCGCACGAGAACGCGGAGGAGCACCTGGCCGAGCTGCGCGCCGAGTTGGCGCGCAGCCCCCGGGGCTGAGGCGGGATCACGGACGGAAGGCCGGCAGGCCCTTGAACGTGGAGACGGGGGTCGGGGCGGCCGAGCCGTCGGCGGGGAGGGTGCTGATACCGTCCGGGGTGCGGACGGCGATGGTCTTCCCGTCCGGGGACCACGCGGGCTCGGTGTAGTCGGTGGTGGCCGACGGGGTGAGGTCCTTCTCCTTGCCCTGGTTCTCGGCGTTCTTCGAGAACAGGTGGTCGTGCCCGTTCACGGAGCGGACGAAGACGACCTGCTCGCCGTCGGGGGAGAGGGCCGGCTGCGAACCCTTGCCCATGTCGCGGGTGTTGGGCCGGATGTAGTCGTCGTAGATGTAGACCTCGCCGCCGGGCGTGTTGGCGTACGCGACCTCGCCCCGCTTGCCGCCGGCGTTCGACCAGGTGTTGCCGGTCTTGGGCGGCTGCGGGATGGCGGGGCCGCCGCCGTCGGAGATGGCGGGCGTGAGCTCCTGCGGGGCTGTGCCGCCCTTGGCGGGGACCGTCCGCATCGTCAGGACGTTGCCCTTGGACGACGAGAACACGATGTTGTTGAAGTGCTCCAGGAAACCGGGGCTGTCCGTGACGCCGGCGCTCGGCTCGGCGTGCTGCCAGCTCGGGTGGGACCAGGTCTCGCCACCCGGGTTCTTGGCGAGGACGACCTTGTTGCTGCCGTCCGGGTTGGTGGTGACGAGGTCGCCGTCGCCGTTGATGAAGGCGGCGTGCTTGCCGTCGGGGGACCACGCGAGGTCGCGCACGACCGTGCCGAAGTCGACGGTGGCGCCGTTCATCACGACGGTCTGGGTGCCCGTGCTGATGGTGAGGTGGTTGGCCGCGCTGGTGCCGTTGACCTCCTTGGCCGCGCCGGAACCGCCCGTGCTGCCGGTGCTGCCCGTGCCGCCGCTCTTTCCCGGCGCCGGGCTGCCCGGCGCGGCGGTGGCGGGCGCGGGGTCGTTGCCCGTGTCGTTGGGACCGCAGGCGGAGACCAGGACAGTACCGGCAGTGGTCATCAGGGCTATCGCGGCGACGGTGCCGAACCGGTTGCGGACTGCGGTGCGAACGGACATCTTCCAGGTCCCCCTCGTGCGTTGCTCGTTTACAGGCAGGAGCCTCGCAGTCGCAGTTCCGCGCCACGTCGACGACGTGTCACAGCCGTGGAACAGCCCCACCGGCGGGGAACTCCGCGCTATCGTCCTTGTCGGAACGCGGCGGGGCGTGACGGCCCGCCACGTCCGCCCGTCTGTCCGGACCGGGAGGGGAGACCGCGATGACCGCCGCCCGCAAGCCCGCCGAACTGCTGGAGTTCTCCGACGACCTGCACGTCGAGGACGTCGACCCGTTGCGGACGTTCCTGGCCGCCAGACTGCGCGAGATCGTCGCCGCGCAGCCCGACGGCAGTGACGCCCATTTCGCCGCCGAGCGCCTGGAGCAGCTCACCTCGGCCGACTGCATCCAGCTCGCGGACCTCCTGGTGGCCTGGGAGGTCGTGTTGGAGGAGGAACGGACGGAGGAGCCGGGCGAGACCCAGCGGCTGCGCCAGGACGTGTCGATCTGGTGGGCGCGGCTGTGCCGGACGGCCGACCGCTTCCGCGACCACCCGGACCACGATCCGCGGTGGCGCCGACTGGACTACATGAACCTCTGGCACGCGGAGTTGATGGCGGGCCTGACGGATGCCGCCGGCGGCGTGTACGGCGACGGCGCCCACCCCTGACCCGGGCCCCGATCCGCCCCGCTGACCCGGGCCCCAGCAGGCCCGTGTTCACCGCCCGAGGATCCGCCGCAGCCAGCGGGTGCGCGCGTCGAGGGCCTCCCGGCTGAGGACCGCGTGCGGTGCGAGAGTGTCGAAGCCGTGGAACGCCCCCGGCCAGACGTGGAGTTCGGCCGCGCCGCCGGCCCGCCAGATCGCGTCGGCGTAGGCCACGGCCTCGTCCCGGAAGGTCTCGGCCGACCCGACCTCGACGTAGGCCGGGGGCAGCCCGGCGAGGTCGGTCGCGCGGGCGGGGGCGGCGTAGGGCGGCAGGTCGGCGGAGCCGTACCGCTCGCCGAGCACGGCCTGCCAGGCGGTGGCGTTGGAGGTGCGGTCCCAGGCATCTCGGCCGGCCAGCTGGTGGCTGGAGTGCGTGTCGCCGCGGTCGTCGAGCATCGGGCTGAGGAGCAGCTGGCCGATCGGTGCCGGCCCGCCGCGGTCGCGCGTCAGCAGGGCGAGGGCGGCGGCGAGTCCTCCGCCCGCGCTCTTGCCGCCGAGGACGACGCGCTTCGCGTCGAGGCCCAGCCCGTCGGCGTGTTCGGTGGTGTGGAGGAGCCCGGCGTAGCAGTCCTCGACGGCGGCCGGGTACTGCGCGCCGGGTGCCAGCCGGTACTCGACGGAGACGATGGCGAGCCCGAGCGGTTCCGCCGTCTCGCGCAGCAGCCGGGGCAGGACGGACCACGCGTTGCCGGAGATCATCCCGCCGCCGTGCAGGTAGTACAGGACGGGCAGCGGCCCGTCGAGGCCGGCGGGCCGGGCCGTCACCAGCCGGACCTCGGTGCCGTCCCACGCGACCGGCGCGCGCGGTTCCGTGACCTCGAACCGGCCGCCGTCCCGCAGCCGTTCGGCCGTCGGCCGGGGCCGGGAGGCGGCGTCCCGCGCCTGCCAGGCCGCGAGCCCGGCCGGCGTGAGCGGCTGCGGCGTGCCGACGGCCGCCAGCGCGGCGTGCAGTTCCGGGTCGAAGGCGACACCCATGAACGAACCCCCCTCATCTTGGTAACTCTTGTTACCACAAGCCGATTTCGTAAACTATGGTTGTCGCATGATGATGCCTGAGATCACCCCGGAAGAACAGGCGGCACTCTCCAAGGCTCTCTGCGAGGCCCTGGACCCGCTGGCCGCGGCCATCCGCGCCCGGCGGAGCGGGCTCGCGCAGGACCGCATGTGGGATGCGGACCCGGCGGAGGTGGCGCTGTCCGTCCTGGCCGCGTGGAAGGTGGTGGACGGCGCGGTGAAGCGGCTGACGGCGACGGCGGCCGGCACCGCCGGTTCGTACGGGGCGAGTTACGAGCAGCTCGGCGCCGTGTGGGGCATCACCCGGCAGGGCGCGCGGAAGAAGTGGCCGGACGCCGTCCAGCGCCCGGCGCAGGAGGCGGGCACACTCGAACTCTTCGGCGGGAAGGCGAGGTTGGTCCAGGCGCCGGGCGGCGGCTGGGGCTGGACGGCGACGGGGGCCGACGGGGTCGTGGGCGCGGCGGACGACGGGGTGCACCACGTGAGCGCGGAGGTGGCCGCGGCCCACGCGGGGGCCTTCCTCAGGGAGCACTCCTGACCCGGCGCGCGCCGGGTCAGGAGTACAGCGCGATCCGCGGCTCGACCGTGCCGTGGGCGGGTGCGAGGACCGTGAGCCGGTAGTGCTCGGTGAGCGTGTGGTGGCCGTGCAGGACGATCTTCGCGGTGGTGAGGCCGGTGAACAGCGTGCCGGTCTGACTCCCGAGCGGAACGGTCCGCCACCGCCCGTCGGAACCGAGCAGTTCGAGCCTGATGTCGGACGTGACGAGGAAGGGGCCCTTGTCGGGCGACTCGACGAGGATCTGGGGGGCCACGGTGCGGTCCACCGAGGAGGGATTGCGGTAGGTCACGGTGATCCGGTGCGGAGTGCGGTCGGTCGGCAGCGGGCTGCTCGGCAGGTTCACGAACCCGACCGGTGCCGCGCTGGCCGTCGCCGCCGGCGGGGGAGCGGACGCCACCGCCTGCGCGGGCGCGACGAACGCGATGGCCGGGAGGGCGGCGAGGGCGACGGCGGTCAGGACCGGGCCTGTGCGGGGGATCCTCCTGCGGGGCATGGCGCCTCCTTCGATCGTCGACGGCACGCCCGGTGACCGATGGGGCTCCGCAGGTGCGCGGACGGTCGCCGCTCGGGCGGGCTGTACGTATCCACGGTGCACGCCAACGGCATCCGCCGCATCCGCCGGGGTCGGTGGCCCGCCGCCGAGGCCGCCGGAACCCGTGTGTTCCTGCGGCGATGCGCCCGGTTCCACCGCCTGGTCACCCGGGGCCGGTGGGGGACTCCTCCCGCACCGGCCCCCGGCGGGAGCGGGCGGGGCCGACCGGGTCGGCGCGGTGATCGATACACTCGTGCATCCGATCCACCCCCGGAGGTCCGATGCCCAAGGGCACCACCAAGCGCCGCCCCGTGACCCGAGCCGCGCTGCTGGAGGCGGCGCTCGCGGTCTTCGCCGAGCACGGCTTCCAGGCCGCGACGATCGAGCAGGTCTGCACCCGGGCCGGCTACACCCGGGGCGCCTTCTACTCGAACTTCGGCAGCAAGGAGGAGCTCTTCCTCGCCCTGTTCGACCAGCACAGCCGGGAGATCCTCGACCGTCTGGCCGAACTGGCGGACGCGCTGCCCGCCGGGGAGTCCACCCTCGCCGAGTTCGCCGGGCGGATCGCCCGGATCGACCCGGCCGAGCGGGACTGGTACCTCGTGAGCACCGAGTTCACCCTCCTCGCGATCCGCGACCCGCAGGCCGGCTGGGTGCTCGCCCGGCACGACGCGCGGCTGCGGGCGGAGCTCGCCCGGGGCCTGACCGCCCAGCTGGAGCGGGTCGGCCTGCGCCTCACCGTGGACGCGGAGGAGCTGGCCCGGCTGCTGATCGCGATCCGCGAGGGCGGCCTGGCGCAGAGCTACGTCGAGCCCGACGTGCTGCCGCCCGGCGAGCTGGAGCGCCGGTTCCTCGGGATGATCCTCGGCGCCGTGACGGAGGCGGCCGGCTGAGGGCCCGGCTGAGGGCCCCCGGCTGAGGGCCCCCGGCGAGTAGGTGCCCGGCCGGGGAAATCGACGCATCCGATGCATCGACGTATCGGATACATGCTCGTATTATCCGGGGAAGGCACTCGCACGCCCACTCCGGGAGGACGCCATGACCACCCCGCTCCCCGACTCCCTCGTCGCCGTCGTCGGCCCGATGCCGCAGGGCGTCACCTTCCCGCTGCCGCCGGCCTTCGACTCCGTCGAGGCCGAGCGCCAGTACCGCAAGGAGCAACTCGCGGCCGGATTCCGGCTGTTCGGCCGCTTCGGGTTCTCCGAGGGCGTCGCGGGCCACATCACCGTGCGCGACCCGGAGAACCCGCAGTGGTTCTGGGTCAATCCGTTCGGCATGAGCTTCAGCCAGATCAAGGCCTCCGACCTGATCCTGGTCGACCACGAGGGCAACCTGCTGCACGGCAGTCGCCCGGTCAACAAGGCCGCGTTCGTCATCCACTCCCAGGTGCACGCCGCCCGGCCCGATGCGATCGCCGCCGCGCACTCCCACTCGCTGCACGGCAAGGCCTTCTCCAGCCTCGGCATCCCGCTCGACCCGATCACCCAGGACGCCTGCGCCTTCTTCGAGGACCACGCCGTCTACAGCGACTACCGGGGCGTGGTCAACGAGGTGGAGGAGGGCAAGCGGATCGGCGCGGCGCTCGGCCCGCACAAGGCCGTCATCCTGCAGAACCACGGCCTGCTGACGGTCGGGCAGTCCGTCGCCGAGGCGGTCTGGTGGTTCGTCACCATGGAGCGCTCCTGCCAGGCGCAGTTGCTCGCGATGGCCGCCGGCACGCCCAAGTCGATCGACCGCGAGACCGCGCTGCGCACCCGCGAGCAGATCGGCAGTTCGCTGGCCGGCTGGTTCCAGGCCCGCCCACTGTGGGACCAGATCACCGTCTCGGACCCGGACCTGTTCGACTGATCCGGGTCCCACCGCGGCGCGCGGGCCGTGGGCGTTCCGCGGTTCAGCCGGTCTCGGTCCTGACCTCGTACGGACGCAGCCCGCGCTTCTCGTAGTTGCGCAGGGCGTTCGGGTGGTCGTCGGTGTCGGTGTGCAGCCAGACCCGGCGGACGCTCTGCGCGCCGAGCGGCTCGGTGGCCCAGGCCTGACGCAGCGCGAGCGTCAGCGCGTAGCCGCCGAGACCGCGGCCGACCTGCTCGGGGACGAGGCCGAAGGTGGTGACCTCGACGTCGCCGCCCGGGTGCGGCTCCAGGTTGGCGACGCCGGCGGGCTCGCCGTCGTGGGTGAGCAGCCAGTACTGGCGGCGCGGGTGCTCGGCGAGGTGGGCCGCCCAGTCGTCGGCGGTGCGCGCGGTGCTGCGCCAGCCGTGGGGCGCTCCGACGCGCGCCTGGAGGGCCTGCACCTCGGGCGACGCGCCGTCGGCGGGGGCGAGGGCCAGCCCGGCGACCGGCGGGGACGGGCGCAGCTCGGCGGGGTCGGTCATCTCCAGGTACGTGACGATCTTCTCCATGCGCCCAGGCTACGGCCCGGTCCGGCCGAGCCGGCGGGGTGTCAGAGGCCGAGGTCGGTCAGGCCCGGGTGGCCGTCGGGCCGGCGGCCGAGGGGCCAGTGGAACAGGCGCTCGTTCTCCGCGATCGGCAGGTCGTTGATGGAGGCGTGGCGGTGGGCCATGAGGCCGTCGTCGTCGAACTCCCAGTTCTCGTTGCCGTACGAGCGGTACCACTGCCCGGAGGCGTCGCGCCACTCGTAGGCGAAGCGGACGGCGATGCGGTGGCCGTCGTGCGCCCACAGCTCCTTGATCAGGCGGTACTCGTGCTCGCGCTCCCACTTGCGGGTGAGGAAGGCGGTGATCTCCTCCCGGCCGGTGACGAACTCGGCGCGGTTGCGCCAGCGGCTGCCGGACGTGTAGGCGAGGGCGACGCGCTGCGGGTCGCGGGTGTTCCAGCCGTCCTCGGCGGCGCGGACCTTCTCGTGGGCGGTCTGCGTGGTGAACGGGGGCAGGGGCGGGCGCTGTGCGGACATGCGTGACCTCCTGGGGCGCGGTTCCAACGCGGCGAGAACGATCGTTCTCGCCTCCTCGGCTACCCTAGGAGAACCAACGTTCTCACGCAAAGGGCACGGCAGATGGACCACGACGCCACGCGCACCGGCATCCTCGACGCGGCCGAAGAGCTGTTCTACGGCCAGGGCATCCAGGCCGTCGGCATGGACGCCGTGCGGACCGCCTCCGGCGTCACCCTGCGCCGCCTCTACCAGTACTTCCCGTCCAAGGGGGACCTGGTCGAGGCCTACCTGCTGCGCCGCGACGAGCGCTGGCGCGACGAGCTCGCCGCCCATGTGGGCGCGGCCACCGCCGATCCGGGCGGACAACTCCTGGCCGTCTTCGACTGGTTGGCCGACTGGTTCGCCCAACCTGCCTTCCGGGGCTGTGCGTTCGTCAACGCCTTTGGCGAGCTGGGTTCCACCGCACCGGCGGTGGCCGCCGCCGCGCGGCACCACAAGGACGCGTTCGCCGCCTACCTCGCGGGCCTCGCCGACACCGCCGGCGCGCCGCCCGCCACCGCCGCCCACCTCGCCCTCCTCGCCGAGGGCGCCATCACCGCTGCCGCCGTCCGCGGCGACGCCACCCCCGCTGTCGAGGCCAAAGCGGCCGCCCGCGTGCTGCTGCGGGCGGCCGGAGTCTGACGGTTCCGGGGCCGGCCCGGCCCCGGACGCACGACACCGCCGGACCCAGGGAGGGCCCGGCGGTGTCAGGACGGTGCGAGGATCAGGCGCGGCGACCGCGCTTGCGGCGGGCGAAGACCACCGCGCCGGCACCGAGCGCCACGAGGGCCGCGGCGGCGGCCGCGAGCGGCATGGTGGCGGAGGAGCCGGTGGCGGCGAGGGCCGGGCCGCTCGTCGAGGCCCCGGCGGCCGCGGTCGCGGCGGAGGTGCCCGCGGCGGAGGTGCCCGCGCCCGTGGTGCTGCCCGCTCCGGTGGACGGCGTGCCGGCGGCGGTGGAGGAGCCGTCGGTCGGCTGGCCGGTCGGGGTGGTGCCGCCGACGGGCTGGCCGGTGGCCGGGTCGAGGATCAGGGTCGCCGACTGGGCGTTCTTGAAGTCGAGCATGCCCTCGATGGAGGCGGCGTGCTCGTCGAAGGACGCGTCGCCGATGCGGCCGGTCTTCCAGTTGTCCTCGACGAAGCGCAGGATGGAGGTCTGGTCGGTCTGGGTGTGGTCCACGAAGTTGGACTTCGAGTACGGGGAGACCACCAGCAGCGGCAGGCGCGGGCCGTAGCCGCAGCGGTCGGCGTAGCCGCCGGCGCCGGCGTCCTTGCCGCACTGGCCGGTGCCGCTCAGGCTGTCGTTGACCGCGTCGCGCGAGCCGTTCACGGGCTCGGCGAACTTGTGGTCGTACCAGCCGTCCGAGTCGTCGTAGGCGATGACGACGGCGGTGGAGGCCCAGTCCTTGGACTTCTGCAGCTTGTTGACCGTGTCGACGACGAAGTGCTGCTCGTCCAGCGGGTCGGAGTAGCCGGCGTGGCCGTCCTGGTAGCTGGGGGCCTTCAGGTAGGAGACGGCCGGCAGGTTGCCGTGCTGGAGGGCGGCGTCGAAGTCGGACAGGTCGTACTGGTGGTTGGCCTGGCCGTTGTGGCCGATCTCGTCCACGGTCTTCGGAGCCAGGTGGCTCGGGTTCGCGGTGGACTTGTAGTACTGGAACGGCTCGTGGTGCGGGCTGTAGTCGACGGACGAGCCGCCGGCGACGTTGGTGTGGGAGGTGCCGCAGACGGACTTGCCGTCCTTGGTGGCGGTCGGCTTGAAGCCGCCCTGGAACCAGCCCCAGGTGACGCCCTTGTCGTTGAGCAGGTCGCCGATGTTCCGGCCGGTCATGACCAGCTGGTTGTGCGCGGTGCTGGAGCAGTCGTCGTAGCCCGGGTCCGGGTCGTTGATGACGGTGCCGACGCCGTTGGCGTCCGGCGAGGCCACCGCGTAGGCGTCGGTGGTCTTCTGGCCGGTCTTCGGGTCGACCGCGTAGCCGCCGTGCGTCTGGCCCGTGATCAGGTTGATCGCGCCGGGGGTCGACGGGCCGTAGGTGGTGCCGAAGGAGTTGTCGCTCATCGCGAAGCGCTGGGCGTAGTTCCAGTACCCGGTGACGGTGTTGCCGTCGTAGTAGTCCATGACCAGGCCGGGCTGGGTGAACATCGGGGCCTTGCAGCTCTCGACGTTCGTGTGCTCGACGAACTTGTCCATCTTGCCGCCGTCGACGGCGAGCTGCTCGTCCTTGTAGGTGTGGTCCTGGTCGCAGGTGACGGCCTGCGTGGGGGCCAGGCGCTTCGGGTTCATCGCGTTCGGGTTGTGGTGCAGCAGGTCGTCCCCGAGGCCGTCCACCTTCGGGGTGTCCGGCTTGGCGGTGAACTTCACCTTGTCGTCGGCGGTGTTGGCCGCGTTCGGGTAGGTGCCGAAGTAGTGGTCGAAGGAGACGTTCTCCTGGAATATCACCACGACGTGCTTGATCGGCGTGGCCGTCTGCGGGTCCTCCGCGGCGAAGGCCGCAGGGGTGCCGCCGAGGGCGGTGAGGGACATGGCCCCGACGAGGCCGGCGCCGTACCGGAGCCACCGGTTGCGGGTGGGGACTGCGTGCATGCTGTGATCCTCGAACATGTCGTCAACGAGTGGGGGCGCGCGGGGCGAGCAGTCGGCTCTCCGGCGGCGGCCAAGACGCTAAAGGGAACAGATGAACGCGGTTCCCGGCCGCAGGTTACCGGACAGTAAACCAGAGACGTCCGTCGGGGTGACCCGGGTTGACAATCAACTGTCTTTTCTTGGTGATCAGTTGACGATTCCTTGACCTGGGGCTCGGCTCAGGAGGTCGAGGGGGTGAACGGCGCGCCGGGCGGGATGGTCGCCGGGGGGATCACGATCGCGGGCGGGAGCTTGTGGCAGCCGTCCCAGGTCGGCGGGTAGTAGCCGGGCGGGCAGGACCTGGGCGGGGTCGGCAGGGTCGGGGTCGGGCGCGGCGGGATCGTCCACCCGGGCGGTGCACCGGGCGCCGGGTGTTCTGCGGGGGGCTCCGAGGCCGGGGGCTTGGCCGCGCTGCTCTTCGGGCGCGGGGCCGACGTCGGGGCGGTCTGGGCGGGCGCGGCCGCGGGAGCGGTCGGGGCGGGCTTCTTCGTGGACGGCTCCGGAGTGTCCGGCGCGTCCGGCGTCTCCTGGGTGGCCGTGGCGCTGGGGGCGGCCGGGGTCCCGGTTGCCGCGTCGACGGTCGGGGATCCGGTCGCGGTCGGGGAGGCGGACGAGGTCGGGGAGACTGCGGGTGACGCCTCGGAGGCCGGTGTCGAGGCGGCGGAGTTCGGTCCGGTCAGGAGCAGTGCGCCGCCGCCCAGTGCCGCGAGCGCGCAGATGCCGGCCGCCATCCCGAGGGCGACCTTGCGTCGCCGTGCCGGGTTCGCACCCGCATTCGTGGTCGTTCCGGTGTCCGTGGCCGTTCCGGTGTCCGTACGCGTTTCGGCGTTCGCGTCCGGGTTCTCCCGCTCGGTCACGGGCTCGTCCGCTTCTCTGTCGTCCTGCATGCGTGCCAGCCTCTTCGATCTTCTCTCCTGAATCGCGCGGGAGAGCGTAGCAGTGGCCTCCGGCACCGGCGGGGGACGGGCCGTCCGTACGCCCTGCCGGGTGGTTCGCCGCGGTCGGCCGCCCGATCCTCGGGGTCGACCCCGACGAAAGATCGGGGTCGAGCGGGCCGGGACCCTTATTGATCTTGATGGGCCCGAGTCGGCAGACTCGTCGTCGAGTCGAAGGACAGTCGGTTCTTCTGACGATCAGTCTGGAGTTGCACCACACGTGAACCCCTACGTCAACCGCGCCCGCTGGGCCGTCCTCGCCGCCGGTGCGCTCACGGCCGCCCTGACGGTCGGCGCGGGCGCCCCCGCGCTCGCGGCGCAGCCGGCCGCCGTCCCCGTCGGCGCCTCGGCGAGCGCCGCGCCACTGCCACCGCTGGACGCGGCGGCCGTCCGCAAGGCGCTCGACGCGCGCCCGGCGGCCGACGTGTCGGCGGCCTTCGTCCGCGTCACCGGCTCCGGCGGCAGCCTGGACGCCACGTCGGGGGATGGCGTGGACACCGGGGGTCGGTTCCGGATCGGCTCGATCTCGAAGGTCTTCACCGCCACCGTCGTCCTCCAGCTCGCCGCCGAGGGGCGGATCGACCTGGACGGCACCGTCCAGCAGTACCTCCCGGGCGTCCTGCCCGAGGGGTTCCCGCCGGTCAAGGTGGGCCAACTGCTCGACCACACCAGCGGCCTGCCGGGCGGATCCAACGCGTTCTGGGGCGACGGCACCACCGCCTGGTTCGCCGACCACGGGAGCGACGGGTACACCCCGGAGGAGATCGTCGCCACCATGGCCGGCCAGAAGATGGCCTTCGAGCCGGGCACCGAGCAGCAGTACAACGGGATGAACACCTTCGTCGCGGGCCTGCTCGTCGAGCAGGTCACCGGGCACGGCTACGCCCACGAGCTGCGCGAGCGCATCATCCGTCCGCTCGGCCTGCACGACACCTCGCTGCCGGACGCGGACGACCCGCGACTGCACCACCCCGCCAGCCACCCGTACCTGACCGTCCCGGACCCGGACGGCGGCACGTACCGGGCGGACGTCACCGAGCAGAGCCCCTGGCCCTGGGCGGAGGGCGGCATGATCTCCAGCGCCCCGGACCTCGAGCGCTTCATGACCGCCCTCTTCCGCGGCCGGCTGCTGCCCCCGGCGCAGCAGGAGAAGCTGTTCACCGTCCCGGACGTGCCGGTCGCCGCGGACAGCACGCACTGCCCGGGCGACAAGTCGTGCATGAGCATGGGCCTGGAGCGCCTGGAGCAGAAGGGGGTCGTGGTCTGGGGCAAGACGGGCTCGCGCCCCGGCTACACCAGCGGAGTGTTCACCACCCGGGACCTGTCCCGCACGGTGGTCTACTCGGTCAACCCGACCGGACTGGCCGGCGCCGAGAACCCGTACGCGCTGAACCTGCTCGTCACCGCCTTCGGTCTGGGACACCACGGCTGAGCCCGCTCCTGCGAGGGAGCAGCGGCCGGGGTCCCCGTCCGTGCCGTCAGGAGGCGGCTGCCGTCCGCCGCTCGAAGACCTCCGGGCGGGCCGCCTCCAGTGCGGTCGCGACGGCGCCGAGCAGGACCGCGTCCTGGCCCAGGCGGGTCGCCTCCAGGCGCGGGCGCATCGGCGAACGCTCGTGCAGCGCCTCCTCCAGCGGGCGAAGCAGCAGGTCGGCGCTGCGGCCGATGCCGCCGCCGAGGACCACGACGTCCGGGTCGAGCAGCGCCGCCACGACGGCGAGCGCGTAGCCGAGCCGGTCGGCCTCCAACCGGACGGCCTCCGCCGCGGCCGGGTCGCCGGAGCGGGCCCTGGCGAAGACCTTCTCCGCCGTCAGCGGCCGGCGCATGCCGAGCCCGAGGGCGGTGCGCACCACCGCGTCGGCGGAGACGGTCTGTTCGAGCGTCGGGTCGCCCTCGACGCCGGGCGGGACGCCGCAGCCGGGCAGGCGCAGGAGGCCGAGTTCCCCGGCCGCGCCGTGGGCGCCGGTGAGCAGCTCGCCGTCCTTGACGACGCCGACGCCGAGGCCGGTGCCGACGAGGAGGTAGACGAAGAGGCGGCTGCCCTCGCCCGCGCCGTAGGTGTACTCGCCGACGGCGGCCAGGTTGGCGTCGTTGGCGACGGTGACGGCCCGGCCGCTCCCGAGGCCCTCCGCGATGCGGTCGAAGAGGCCGGGGCGGCCCCAGCCCGGCAGGTTGGCGGCGAGCTGGACGCTGCGCCGCCGTTCGTCCCACACGCCGGGCGAGCCGGCCACGGTGTAGGCGACGTCGGCCGGGGCGAGACCGGCCTCGGCGATCGCCTCCTGCGCGGCGGCGACGGCGGCGTCGGCCACCGCGTTCGCCGAGCGGCCCCGGTTGGGCAGGTCGCGGCGGGCGACGATCCGGCCGGACAGGTCGGCGACGGCCACCCGCAGCCGGGCCCGTCCGATGTCGAGCCCGAGGACGTGCCCGGCGGCCGGGTCGGCCTCGTACAGGACGGCCGTGCGGCCCCGGTCGGGGGCGAAGCGGCCGGCCTCGCGGGCCAGTCCGGCGAGTTCGAGGGCGGCCAGGGCGGCGGAGACGGTGGGCTTGGACAGGCCCGTGTCGCGGGCGAGCTGGGCCCGGGAGAGCGGTCCGTGCACGCGCAGCCGCTCCAGGAGCAGCCATTCGTTGTTGCTGCGCAACCGCTGCCGGTTCCAGGTCTGCTGACCGGGCGGCGGCACCGCGGTGGACGGGGAGGGATCCCGGGAGGCCTGGTCGGCCGTTCTCCGTCCTGCTGCGTTCATCGGATGCCTCCAAGGAAGCCCCGGCCTTCGGGCCGGGGAGGAATCGGAATCGCCGACCGGCGAAGGGACTTCCTGCACAAGCTCACCACTCGACTCGTCCGCGAAAACCAAGTGGTCGTGATCGAGGACCTGACCGTCCGCAACATGCTCAAGCACACTCTCGCACGGGCGATCGCGGACGCGTCCTGGACCGAGATGCGGTCCATGCTGGAGTACAAGGCCGATTGGTACGGACGCGAGGTGATCACCGTGGACCGGTGGTTCCCCTCCTCCAAGCTCTGCTCGGCATGCGGCACCCTGCAAGGCAGGATGCCGCTCAACGTCCGCGAGTGGACGTGCGACTGCGGGACGACCCACGACCGGGGCGTCAACGCAGCCCGCAACATCCTGGCCGCCGGGCCGGCGGTCACAGCCTGTGGAGACGGTGTCAGACCTCAACGGAGCACTCCGGGCGGGCAGTCGTCGGTGAAGCAGGAAGTAGTCCCACCGCAGCGCACACGCGCAGCGGCTCAGCCGCGAGGCTGAGGGGAATCCCCGCCCTTCAGGGCGGGGAGGATGTCAATCGGCCGATGGTAGGGCACCGTCCGGCGGCGAACGAGCCCGGGCGGGGCTCGGCCGGGAGGCCGGAGCCGGTGGTGGCGGGACCGGCCGTTGCGCGCCACCACCGTTGGTGTGACCGGCCGTTGTGGCCGCGTCAGCTGATCGTGTAGCTCGACCCGAAGGCGGTGACGTCCAGCGGGCCGTCGAGGTTGTAGTTGCCCGTCGCGGCGATGCGGCGCAGGCACTCGACGCGGTCGACGGACTTGCGCCACTCGTCGGCCGTCGAGCCGTTGGCCGGGTTGGTGAGGTCGTCGATCCGGACGTCGAAGAACGCCGCGAGCCAGGCGCTCTCCCCGGCGCTCGAGGGCGGGCCCACCTTGTCGTCGGTGCGGGAGATCAGGGCGGGCAGCGCGTCGTACTCGCCGCCGTTGCCGTGCTGGATCGAGGCGTCGTACAGCTCGGCGCGGGCGAGCGCGGTGGTGAGCCCGAGCCGGTCGGCCTGGCTCATCGCGGGGGAGAAGTAGCGCTGGTCGACCTGGTCGTCCTGGACCTGGCGGAACGCCGGGTCGTCGGCGGCCTGCTTCCACGCCGTGATGTAGTCGGCCTCGGGCAGCCCGCTGGTGTCGCCGCTGCCCGCGGCGGCGAGGCGCTCCAGCTCGGGGACGAAACGGGCCAGCGGGTTGTCGGGGACGGCCGCGGTGTAGGCGCGGACGACCTTGAGCGCGTCGCCGTCGTTGGTGGTGAAGCCGGCGCGCCCGGCGGTGACGCCGCGGCCGTCGTTGATGTTCTCGGCGTAGCCGTACTGGATGACGGTGGTGCTGTTCTCGAAGATGCTGATCAGCTGGTCGGCCCGGCGGCGCTGGTCGGCGGTCATGCCGCCGGCGTCCAGGGGGCGGGTGGCGGTCGCGGTGGTGGCGGCCACCGTGCCGGCGGTGGGGGCCGCGGGCGAGGCGGTGGCGGCGCAGGCGGGGCCGGCGGCGAGGGCGACCGCGGTGGCGACGACGGCGAGGCGGGGGACTCGGGAAGGTCGCACGGGTGTGCTCCGTTTCTCCGTGGGGGCGGGTGAAGCGCGAGCTCGCGGCAGCAGATTAGGGGCCCGGGACAGGCCGGGTCCATGAGGTAAGTAAACTTTCCTAATAAATTTTCGGGAGGATTCGGCGAGGAGGGCGCGCCCGCCGGCGGTACGTGCGTTTATCGCGTGTTGATCAACCGCCCCTAGCGTCTGCCGCATGGACGAGAGCACGGCCGAGCGGCCGGGGGACGCCGGGCGGCTGCCCGAGGGGCGGATGACCGAACAGGACGCGGACCGGTTCCGGCAGTTGCTGACGGGACTGGAGAACTCGCTGGCGGCGGACCGGGAGGCGGCGGTGCGGCGGGACGGATGACCGTCAGTTGCAGCCGCAGTCGCACCCGTCACAGCCGCAGTCGCAGCCGTCGCCGCAGCACTGGCAGCACTGGCAGCAGTCGCCGCACCCGTCGCAGCCGCTGCAGTCGCAGCTGTCGCAGCAGTCGTGGCGCTCGCAGAAGCCCTTGCGCGGCTCCCGGCTGAACGGGTCGTCGTGCTCGCAGCACATCAGCTGGCACGTGCAGGCCATGAGCGCCCACACCGCGCAGCCGGCCAGCAGGTTCCGCGGCTGCGGCGGCTTGGGGCCGACCGGGGTGAAGCCCGGGCCCTGCGGGATCCACGGCGGGACGGGCGCCTTCTCGGACTCCCGGCGCGGCGGGGCGTCCTGCGGGTGCTCGGCGGACGGGTGGCCCCCGGTTCCGCCGCCGCCGGACGTCCGGGTGCGGCACGCGGCGGTGTGACGGGCCGAGCCGAAGACCCGGTCGACGGCGGTCTCCGTCTCGTGCGCGAGCAGCACGTGCACCAGCGCCCGGTCCGTCAGTTCGACCTCGCGCAGCGCCAGCCGGATGCCGTGGACGGCGTCGCGGCACAGCCGTTCGGCCTCGGCGCGGTCGGTGCCGGTGGCCGTCAGCGGGTTCCAGGCGCCGCTCGCCGCGTCGGCGTCCTGGTCCTCGGCGGCGTCGAGGAGGTGGGCCAGCCGGCCGAAGAGCCGTCCGGCCTCGGCGAGCGCGGCCGCGTTGCCGGGGCGCCCGGCGAGGACGGCGGTGTGCGCGAACGCGGCCGACGTCGCGCTCTCGGTGGGCTCGGTGACCAGCAGGACGGACCCGCCCGGACGCAGCGCGCGCTCCAGCTCGCCCTGCCGGGAGGCTGCGTCGAGCAGGACGGCGGTGTCGAAGCCGACCGCCGAGGCGCTGCCCGCGCTCTTCCGGTCCCAGCGCCGGGTGACGGCCCGCGCCCCGGCCGCGACCGGCCGGCGGGCGAAGACGCCGTCGCGGTCCTCGACGTGGTCGCGGATCTTGACCGAGGCGAGCGCGAGCGAGACGGCGGCGGCGAGCCGGGCGCCCTCGCCCTTGGCGACGGAGGCGGTGCGCATGCCGCGCAGCGGGCAGGGCCCGGCGGTGCGGCGCCAGGAGGAGTCGTCGCGGGCGCTCTGCGCCTCGACCAGCACCGAGATGATCAGGCCGTCGTAGTTGGTGGCGGTCCGGGCGAGCTGCCCGTGGTCGTCGCGCAGCGCGAGGCACAGCCCGCACAGGTGCGCCATCCACGAGCTCTGGAGCCGCTCGGACAGCCGGTGCCTGCACGGTCTGATGATGCCGAACATGATTCCCCCTCGCCGTTCGGGCCTCTGACCAGCCCCGATCCGGCCGACATCATATGATCAGTCGCCCCGACGGGCCGAGGGGTTCGCACGAACTCCCCACACACCGGGTTCCCCGTGCCGCGTCTCATCCGCCGCGCCGTTCCTCCATGACCGGGGCGAAGGTCTCCATGGCGGGCTCCAGGGCGGTGAGGTACGAGAACCCGTACCGCTCCCGCCGCGCGCGCAGCTGGTCGGCCATCTCCTTGACCGATCCGATGAGCAGGATCGGCAGGTCGAGCGTCTCCTCCTCGGTGAGGTGCGGGACGTCGCCGAGGTGCGGGCGCAAGCGTGGCCCTGCGGTCGTCGGAGGGCATCGCCAGGTGGATGAGGAGGTTCAGTTCGGCCGCCTCGGCACGGTCGGCGGCGAACTCCCGGTAGGCGCGGACGCTCCTCGCGTGTGAGGGGGCTTCGGTCGTCAATCGTCCGGCGCCGGAGGCTGGTTCGACACTGTTCGTGGACGGCGCCCGCGAAACCTCCCGGCCGGCCGTCCTTCGCGCAAGGGTCCGCGCGACCGGGAACCGCGTCCCGGATCCGGGATAGCATCGCGGATATGGGAATCGAGACGGCCGCCGACGAGCGACTCGCCACCCGGCTCGCCGAGCTGAGGGTCGAACGCGGCTGGACGCTGGAGGAGTTGGCGCGGCGGGCGGACGTCAGCCGGTCCACGCTGTCGCGCGTCGAGCGGGCCGAGGTCAGCCCGACGGCCGCGCTGCTCGGACGGCTCTGCGCCGTCTACGGGCGGACCATGTCCCGGCTGCTCGCCGAGGTCGAGTCCGCGCCCGCGCGTCTGGTGCGGGCCGGGGAGCAGCGGATCTGGCGGGACGGGACGAGCGGCTTCGTCCGCCGGTCCGTCTCCCCGCCGCACAACTCGCTGCGCGCCGAGATCATCGAGGGGCGGCTCCCGGCGGGCGCCGACCTCGTGTACGACCGCCCGTGCGTGCCCGGCATGGAGCACCACCTGTGGGTGCTGGAGGGGGAGTTGGAGCTGACCGTCGACGGTGAGCCGCACCGGCTCGGCGCCGGTGACTGTCTGCGCTACACCACGTCCTCCAGCCGCTTCCGCAGCCTCGGGCCCGGCGAGGCCCGGTACGCGCTCGTGGTGGTGGAGGCGTGAGGAGCGCGAACCCCGCGATAGCGAAGGCGCCCCGCGAGCGCTTCGACGCCGCCGGGCGCCGCGTCCTGCTGGTCTGCGTCGCGGGCGGCTTCACCACCCTGATCGACCAGTCCGTCCTCAACACCTCCATCCCCGCGCTGCGCGAGAGCCTGCACGCCCAGCCCGCCCACCTGCAGTGGATCGTCGCCGGGTACTCGCTCGCCTTCGGTCTCGCCCTCGTCCCCGGCGGGCGGCTCGGCGACGTCCTCGGGCGCAAGTGGTTCTTCGTGACCGGCCTCGCCCTGTTCACCCTGGTCAGCGTGGTCTCCGCGACGGCCGCCGACCCCGGTGTGCTGATCGCCGCCCGGCTGGTGCAGGGTGCGGGCGCCGGACTCGTCAACTCCCAGATGATCGGTACCCTCCAGGACGTCTTCGAGGGCCAGCTGCGCGCCCGCGCCCTCGGCATGTACGCCGTCACCGGCGGACTCGCGTTCGCGCTCGGACCGCCGGTCGGTGGCGCGGTGCTGGCGGCCGTCGGCCCCGAGCACGGCTGGCGGCTGACCTTCCTGCTCAACGTGCCGTTCGGCCTCGCCACCGTCCTGCTGGCGGCGCGCCACCTGCCCCGGCCGCGGCCGAGCGCCCGCGACGCGAACCTCGACCTCGTCGGCCTGCTGCTCGTCGGCGCGCTCACGCTCGCGCTGATGCTGCCGTTCGTCCAGCCGCCCGCCTGGACGGGGTGGCTCGCGTTCGCCGCCGTCGCCGCCCTCCTGCTCGGCGCGCTCGTGTGGTGGCAGCGCCGCTACGCCCGCTCCGGCGGCCACCCGCTGATCCACCCCGCGCTCACCCGCTCCGCGCCGTACGCGCTCGGGACGGCCACGGCGATGGCCCAGTTCGGCTCCTCGCTCGCGGCCGGCCTCGTGCTCACGATGTTCCTCCAGGACGGCCTCGGGCTCTCCCCGATGGGCGCGGCCCTGGTGGCGCTGCCGTCGGCGGTCGCGATGGGGGTCGCCTCCGCGCTCGCGTGGCGGGTCGTGCAGCGCTTCGGCCGGCGGACCGTCACCGCGGGCATGACCGGCTCCGCGTTCGCGATGCTGTCGAGCGGCCTGGTCGCGCACTGGGCCCCCGTCGCCGTCCTGCCGTGGCTGCTCGCGGTGCTCCAGCTCCTCGGCGGGGCCTCGGTCGGGCTGATGGGCGCCACCAATCAGTCGTACGTCCTGCGCCACGCCCCCGCCGAGGCGGCCGGGGTGAGCGGCGCGATCCTGCAGATGGCCCAGCGGATCGCGGCGGCCGTCGGCGTCTCGGCGCTGTCCGGCGTCTACCTGCGGGCCACGGACGCGGGCGGCGGCCACCGTTCGGCGTACCTGTACGCGAGCCTGGTGTGCGCGGCCCTGGCCGGGCTGGCGGTGCTGGCCTCGGTGCTGGCGGGCCGCGCGGCGGCCCGCGAGGCGGCGGGCGCGGGCGGGGTGGCGGACGCTCGCGGGTCCTCTGCCGGGACGGGGTCCGAGGCCGGGACCGTGCACCACGGGGAAGCGCCGGCCCGGTGAGCAGCGGCCTGCTCTGAGCCGTGGGCGAACATCCGTCTGCTGACGCTCCGCCCCGACGTACGGTGATCGGCATGACGGACGTTCGGATCGTGGACCTGCCCGACGTGGCGATCGCCTGCCGCGAGAGCGGCCCTCCCGACGGACCGCCGCTGGTGCTGCTGCACGCCCTCGGTGAGCGGGCCTCGGACTGGGACGGCGTCCTGCCCGCGCTCGCGCCGGGGCACCGCGTGTACGCGCTCGACCTGCGCGGGCACGGCGACAGCGGACGCGCCGCCGTCTACAGTCTGGAGACCATGCGCGACGACGTCCTCGCCGTGTTCGACGCGCTCGGGCTCGACCGGGTCGACCTGGTCGGCCACTCGATGGGCGGCGCGGTCGCCTACCTGCTCGCCCAGGCGCGGCCGGAGCGGATCGGCCGCCTGGTGCTGGAGGAGATCCCGCCGCCGTTCCCGCGCCCGGCGAGCGCGGTGCCGGACGAGCCGCAGGAACCGGTGGACTTCGACTGGGCGGTCGTCCGCCCGCTCAAGGCCCAGCTGGACGCCCCCGACCCGGCCTGGCGCGAGGGCCTGCGGCGGATCACCGCGCCGACCCTCGTGGTGGCGGGCGGCCCGACGAGCCACGTCCCGCAGGAGCGGATCGCCGACCTGGCCGCCCTCATCCCGGACTGCCGCACGGTCACCATCGACGCCGGCCACCTGGTGCACGCCGCCCGCCCGGCCGAGTACGTCGCCGCCGTGGCGCCGTTCCTGGCGCTCCCGGGCCGCCCCCAGGGGGCGACCGCCCGGGTGCGCTCGTGAGCGGGGCCGTGGGTGCCGCCGGGAGGTCGTCCGGGGCGGCTGTCGTTCGCAGGCGTGCCCTGACCGTCGGTGGACCGCCCCGGCCCCGGGCGCCCGAGGCCCTCGTCTCGTCCCGGCCCGGTCCCGCGGCGCGGCCTCGGTGCGAAGCGCCCGGACCCTGCTCAGACCCCCGGCTCCGACGGTAGCCGCCCGCTGCGCACCGCCGCGACCAGGTCCGCGTGGTCGGCCTCCGTGCGGTCCGCGTACGCGACCGCGAAGCCGGCGATCGCCTCGTCCAGCGCCTCGCTCTTGCCGCAGTAGCCGGCGAGGACGCCCGGGTCGGCGGTGTGCGCGTGCGCCCGGGCGAGCAGCGCGCCGGTGATCCGGGCGTAGTCGTCGAGCTGGCCGGGCAGCAGCGCGGCCGGGTCGACGCTGCCCTTGCGGTTGCGGAACTGCCGTACCTGGTACGGCCGGCCGTTCACCGTGGTCCAGCCGAGCAGGGTGTCGCTGACCACCTGCATGTGCTTCTGGCCGAGCACCACCCGGCGGCCCTCGTGCGGCTCCGGGTCGGTGACGGCGAAGCCCGCGCGGGCCAGGTGGGGCAGGAGCACCGACGGGCGGGCCTCCTTGACCTGGAGCACGAGCGGCTGGTCCCGGTGGTCGGTGAGCAGCACGACGTACGAGCGGGTGCCGACGCTGCCGGTGCCGACCACCCGGAACGCGACGTCCTGCACCCGGTGGCGGGCGAGCAGCGTGCGCACTTCGGCGGGCACGGTGTCGACGTACGGGCCGAGCGATTCGGCGACCGCCGCGGCGAGTCCGCACGGCAGCTCGGTGAGCACCGGGGGAGCGGCGGTGAAGCGCCAACCGCCGTCCGCCTCGCGGACGGTGCTCTTGGCGGCGAACCGGGCGCTGGTGTTGCCGAGCGCCTTGGCGCCGACCTTGCGCAGCACGTCGGCGAGGTCGTGCGCCTCGGCGAAGGAGACCAGCTGCTCGTCGGCGACGGCGTTCCAGGCGTCGAGGGCGGGCAGCTTGGCGAGCGTGCGCACGGTGCGGCGGTAGGCGCCGGCCACGTGGGCGGCGGCCTGGCGGGCGGTGGTCCCGCTCGCCCCGGTCTCGCGTCCGGCCAGCACCAGGCTGGTGGCCAGGCGCTTGAGGTCCCACTCCCAGGGGCCGGGCACGGTCTCGTCGAAGTCGTTGATGTCCATGACGAGTTGGCCGCGGGCGTCGCCGTAGAGGCCGAAGTTGGCGGCGTGCGCGTCGCCGCACAGCTGGGCGCGGACGCCGGTGACGGGCGTGCCCGTGAGGTCGGCGGCCATCAGCCCGGCGGAGCCGCGCAGGAAGGCGAACGGGCTGGCGGCCATCCGGCCGACCCGGATCGGGACGAGGCGGGGCAGTCGGCCGGCGTTGGAGGCTTCCAGGGCCTCGACGGCGGTCGGCCGGTCGGTCGCGGGGGCGAACAGCGCGTGCTCCTCGCGCGGCACCCGCCCGCGCAGCGCCTTGCCGCGCTCGCGGGCGCGGGTGTCGTGGTGCCGGGCGAACCCGGGGACGGCGAAGCGCCGTTGGGGCTTCCCGTCCGTGCCCGCCGTGGCCTCGTGCACCGCATCGGTCACCTGTGTCACCGCTTCCCGCCCGCCCTTCGTCGCTCCCCCGCCCGGCGACGTGCGCGAACGGCCTGCGAGTGGAGTGACGTTCGAGCGGAACCGGTGGTTCCAGCACGTAGCATCGGTCGGGTGAGCGATCGACGGGGGAGCCTGCGGGTGCGGGCGGCGGCAGTGGTGGCGGCGGGACTGACGGTGGCGGCAGGGCTGGGTGTCCGGTCCGTCGCCGCGGGGGAGTTCGCGAAGTGCGCGGGGGACGCCCTCTACACCGTGCTCGTGTACGCCCTGGTGGTGCTCGCCGCGCCCCGGGTGCGCCCGGCCCGCGCGGCCGTCGTGGCGGCGGCGCTGAGCTGGGCGGTGGAGCTGTTCCAGATCACCGGCGTGCCGGACGGCCTCGGCCGGCGCAGCACGCTCGCCCGGCTGGTGCTCGGTTCCACGTTCAATCCGCCCGACCTGGTCTGGTACCTGGTCGGTGCCGCGTCGGCGTACGCCGCGCACCGGGTGCTGCGGCCCCGGGAGGTGGCGGCACCCGGTACGTGACCGGTCGTCAGAGCGGAATCAGGTCCGGGCGCTTGGGCTCGACGTGGTCGCCCGAGGACTCGCCGCGCAGGCGCCGGCCGACCCACGGGATCAGGAACTCGCGGGCCCACTGGATGTTCTCGCGCCGCTGGTCGGCGGCGGACAGGTGCGGCGCGGCCGGCCACGGCGCCTGCGGGTCCTCGTCGGTGCGCAGGCCGAGCGAGTTGGCGGCCAGCAGGGCGACCCGCTGGTGGCCCTCGGGGGACAGGTGCAGCCGGTCCTCGCTCCAGGCGCGGCGGTCGTGCACCGAGCGCAGCGACCAGAGGTCGGCGACCTTGCAGCCGTGCCGGTCGGCGACGGCGCGCATGTGCCCGTTGTAGGTGGCGATCTTGCCGCGCAGGTGCTTGAGCAGCGGGACGTCCTTGGTGTCGAAGCCGGTGCAGATGAGCACCGTGCCCGCGGAGTCGACGAGTTGGGCGACGGCCCGCTCGAAGCGCTCGGCCACCTCGTCCGGGTCGCTGCCGGGACGCAGGATGTCGTTGCCGCCCGCGCAGAAGGTGACGAGGTCGGGCTGGAGCCGGCGGACCTCGGGCACCTGCTCGGCGGCGATCTGGTCCAGCAGCCGCCCGCGGACCGCGAGGTTGGCGTAGCGGAACTCGCCCTTCGGCTTGCTCACCGCGAGCATCCCCGCCAGGCGGTCGGCCCAGCCGAAGAAGGCGCCGTCGAGCCCGGGGTCGTTCAGGCCCTCGGTGAAGCTGTCGCCGAGGGCGGCATACGAACTGATGTCAAGGGTCTCCTGGAGATTCGGCATGAAGAAGATAGTTCACCTAATCAAGTGACCTACGCCACCGTAGGTGGCCCTTGTGCCGACGTGACATCGGCCACGTTGGTAAACCCCCTGGTGATCAGGCGCGTTCGCAAAGCACAAGACACGCGCCCCCTTCCGGTTCCCGGCCCGCGCGGACGAGGGTGGAGGTGCGCGGCCGCTCGGCCGCCGTCACCCGCTCGGGAGCCCTTCATGACCACGACCCCTCCCTCCGGCGTGCCCGGGGACTGGACCGTCGACGACCGCTGCTTCAACTGCGACGCCGCCCGGCAGCTCGCGCCCGGCCTGATCCGCGAGCGCGACGGCCGCTCCGAGCTGGTCCGCCAGCCGCAGGACGAGGCCGAGCGCCGGCAGCTGTACGCCGCCGCCCACGCCTGTCCCACCCGCTCGATCCGCCGCGCCGGCGGCCGGCTCGAACCGGGCACCGACCCGTTCCCGCTGGCCCTCGACGACGGGCTGCTGCTGCTCGGCCACAACTCCCCGCGCACCGCCGGCGCCAACTCCTACCTCCTGCGCCGCCCGGACGGCTGGATCATGGTCGACACGCCCCGCTTCGCCGAGTCCCTCGCCGCCCGCTACGAGGCCCTCGGCCCGGTCACCGACGTTCTCCTGACGCACCGTGACCACGCCGAGCACGGCCGCGCGTGGGCCGACCGCCTCGGCGCCCGGCTCTGGATCCACGAGGGCGACCTGGACGCCGCTCCGACCGCCGACCGGGTGCTGCGCGGCACCGACCCGGTCGAGATCGCCCCGGGCGTCGTCGCGCACCCCTTCCCCGGCCACACCCGCGGCAGCGTGCTCTACCTCGCCGACGAACGCCACCTCTTCACCGGCGACGCCCTGCACTGGTCCCGCACCGACGGGGACATCGCGGTGTTCGAGAGCATCGTCTGGCACTCGGTCCTGGAGCTCTCCGCGTCGCTCGACCGCACGGTGGACGCGCTGCGCTTCGAACGGCTGTTGCCCGGCCACGGCGAGCGGCGCCGGATGCCGGCCGACGAGGCGGCCCGCCGGCTGCGCGCCCTCGCCGAGCGCTGCCGGACGCTGCGCCCGTCCCCGGTCGACTTCGCGGCGGTCCGCTGGTGACCCGGCCGGGCCCGACCCGGGACGCCCGGCCAGGCCCGGGACGGTGCGTGTGCGCCGGGGCTCGCGCCGGTTGCGCGGGGGAGTGCGCCCGGCGGGGAGGGCTGCGCGGGTGTGCGGACGGCGCTGCCTGGGCAGCCGCAACTGGACCCGAACACCCTTGCTGTTCAAGGACGGTAGAGACATGCCACGTCAGTACCCGGAGCGCACCGCCCGGCCGCGGCGCTACCTGATGTGCCGGCCGACGTACTTCACCGTGGACTACGCGATCAACCCCTGGATGGACCCGGCCCAGCCCACCGACACCGCGCTCGCCATCCGCCAGTGGGAGCGCCTCTACTGGCTCTACCGCCGTCTCGGCCACACCGTCGAGCTGATCGAGCCGGTGCCCGGCCTGCCCGACATGGTGTACGCCGCCAACGGCGCGACCGTCCTGGACGGCCGGGCGCTGGTGGCGACCTTCCGCTACCCCGAGCGCGCCCCCGAGTCCTCCGCATACCAGGACTGGTTCCGCGACCGCGGCTACCACGAGGTGCGCCGCGCCGGGCACGTCAACGAGGGCGAGGGCGACCACCTGGTGGCCGGGCGCCGGGTGCTGGCCGGCACCGGCTTCCGCACCTCGCGCGCCGCGCACGCCGAGGCGGGCGAGGTGTTCGGCGTGCCGGTGACCACCCTCACCCTCGTCGACCCGCGGTTCTACCACCTGGACACCGCGCTGGCCGTGCTGGACGACGACCAGGTCATGTACTACCCGGAGGCGTTCGACGCCGACAGCCGGGCCGTGCTGCGCGCCCTCTACCCCGACGCGATCCTGGCCGACCGCGCCGACGCCGAGGTCTTCGGCCTGAACGCCGTCTCGGACGGGCGCCGGGTGCTCCTGCCCGAGGCTGCGAAGAACCTGGCCGGGCGGCTCGCGGACGCGGGCTACGAGCCGGTCCCGGTCGACGTCTCGGAGCTGCTCAAGGGCGGCGGCGGGGCCAAGTGCTGCACGCTGGAGCTCAGGCCGGCGTAGCGCCCGTGACCAGGAGGACGTCGAGCGCGCGCGGCCCGTGCACGCCCTCGACCCGGTCGAGCTCGATGTCGCTCGTCGCGGACGGCCCGGAGATCCAGGTCTGCGGCCTGAGGCTTGCCGGGTCGAGCCGGGCCAGCCCGAGCGGGACGGATGCCACGACCTGCTCCGGCGCGCGCACGACGCACACGTGGTGGTCCGGGACGAGGGTGAGCAGGCGCCGGCCCTGACCGGGGCCGGTGTCCAGCACGATCGTCCCGGTCTCGGCGATCGCGAGCGCGCAGCCCGTCACGACGCTGTCGACGGCGTCGAGGCGGGCGGCGGTGAGCGTGCCGTCGTCGACGAGCCGTTCGGCCGTCACCGCGGTGAGCCAGTCGGCCGGCAGGTCCGGCGGCAGGGCGACCGTGCGGGTGCCGTGGTCGACGAGCAGTCCGGCGATGCGCGCGGGCAGTTCGGCCGGGGTGCAGCGGTGGACGCGGGCCCGGTAGTCGGCGAGGTTGTGGTGCAGCAGGTCGAGCAGCGCCGCCGGGTCGTCCGGGGCGTGGCTCGTCAGGTAGTCGCGCGCCGGCGGCCGTTCGTCCGGAAGGCCGGCCGAGCCGAGCGCCGCGCGGATACGGCCGAGGATCAGGTCCCGTGAGGTCATGGCCGGTTCTTCCTCCACCAGTCGCGGAACGGCTCGGCGGGCACCTCCGGCAGGTCCCGGGTGTCGGTCCAGGCCCGGCCGGGCCCGGGCAGGCGGCGCGGGTGCAGGGCGCGGGTCCGGCCGGCCAGCCGCTCGGCGGCGGTGAGCAGCGCCGGGTGGTCGAGGACGTACCCGGCGGCGGCGACGGCGGCCCGCTCCAGCGCGTGCCCGCCCTGGGCGGCGACCCGTTCGCGCAGGTGGACCAGCACCTCGGGGATGTCGATCGCCACCGGGCAGACCTCGTAGCAGGCCCCGCACAGCGAGGAGGCGTACGGCAGGGAGGCGTCCACCGGGCTCGCGGTGCCGCGCAGCTGGGGCGTCAGGATGGCACCGATCGGGCCCGGGTACACCGAGCCGTAGGCGTGCCCGCCGGCCCGCTCGTAGACCGGGCAGACGTTGAGGCAGGCCGAGCAGCGGATGCAGCGCAGCGCCTGGCGGCCGACCTGGTCGGCGAGCACGGCCGTACGGCCGTTGTCGAGCAGGACGAGGTGGAAGTCGGACGGGCCGTCGCCGGCGCTGCTGCCGGTCCACAGCGACGTGTACGGGTTCATCCGCTCCGCGGTGGAGGAGCGGGGGAGCAGCTGGAGGAAGACCTCCAGGTCCCGCCAGGTGGGCACGACCTTCTCGATGCCGACGACGGAGATCAGGGTGTCCGGGAGGGTGAGGCACATGCGGCCGTTGCCCTCGGACTCGACGACGACGAGGGTGCCGGTCTCGGCCACCATGAAGTTGGCGCCGGAGACGGCGACCCTGGCGCGCAGGAACTTCTCCCGCAGGTGCAGCCGGGCCGCCTCGGCGAGTTCGGCGGGCGCGTCGGTGAGCCCCTCGGGCGCGGGGCGGCCCCACGCGGCCATCCGCTCGGCGAAGATCTCCCGGATCTCGGCCCGGTTGCGGTGGATCGCGGGCACCAGGATGTGCGAGGGCCGGTCGTCGCCCAACTGCACGATGAGCTCGGCGAGATCGGTCTCGTAGGCGGTGATGCCCTCGGCGGCGAGGGCCTCGTTGAGCCCGATCTCCTGGGTGGCCATGGACTTGACCTTGACCACCTCGCGTTCTCCGGTCGCGTGGACGAGGCCGGCGACGATCCGGTTGGCCTCGTCGGCGTCGGCCGCCCAGTGCACGGTGCCGCCGGCCGCGGTGACGGCCTCCTCCAGCTGGACCAGGTAGCGGTCGAGGTGGCGCAGCGTGTGGTCCTTGATCGCCTTTCCGGCGGCGCGCAGCTCGGCCCAGTCGGGGAGTTCGGCGACGGCGCGGGCGCGCTTGTCGCGGATGGTGTGGGTGGCGTGCCGCAGGTTGGTGCGCAGCCGTTCGTCGCGCACGGCCCGTTCGGCGGCCTGCGGGAAGGCCGGCATGCCGAGGAAGACGCCGCTCACGGGGCCCGCCACGGGTCCTGCTCGGTGCTGGCCAGGATCTCGGCCAGGTGCAGCGGGCGCAGGGTGCCGCCGCGGCGGCGGAGCATGCCGCCGAGGTGCAGGAGGCAGGAGTTGTCGGCGCCGCACAGCACCTGGGCGTCGGTGCCGAGGGCGTTGGTCAGCTTGTCCTCGGCCATGGCCGCCGAGACGGCCGCGTTTTTGACGGCGAAGGTGCCGCCGAAGCCGCAGCACTCCTCGGCGCCGGGCAGTTCGCGCAGCTCCAGGCCCTTGACGGCGCGCAGCAGCCGCAGCGGCCGGTCGCCGAGGCCGAGGACACGCAGGCCGTGGCAGGAGGGGTGGTAGGTGACGCTGTGCGGGAAGTAGGCGCCGACGTCCTCGACGTCGAGCACGTCGACGAGGAACTCGGTGAGCTCGTACACCCGGGGCGCGAGCGCGTGGGCCGCGTCCGCGAGCGCCGTGCCGCGTCCCTCGGCGGCGGCCTTGGCACCGATCCGGGGGTAGTTGTCCCGGACCATGGCCGCGCACGAGCCGGAGGGAGTCACGACGTGGTCGTAGTCGGCGAAGGCCTTCGCGGTCCGGTGCACCAGCGGCTCGCAGGCCCGCCGGTAGCCGGTGTTGTACTGCGGCTGCCCGCAGCAGCTCTGCTCGGCCGGGAAGTCCACCCTCACGCCCAGCCGTTCGAGCACCCGGACGGTGGCGATCGCCGTGGTGGGGAACAGCGCGTCGTTGACACAGGTGGCGAACAGCGCGACCCGCAAGCCGTTCTCCTTTCGTGGGCGGCAGGACCGGGCGGTCCGCCGGGATCGTAACCGGGGGACCGCCCGGATGATGTCACATCAGGTGACGTGACGTCAGGCGTCGGGTTCAGGCGCCGAGCCAGAGGTCCGGGCCGAAGACCTCGTAGTGGATGTCCGCGGCCGGGACGCCGGCGGCGAGCAGCTGGCCGCGCACGGCGCGGAGGAAGGGCAGCGGGCCGCACAGGTAGGCGGTCGCGCCGGCCGGGACGTCGACGGTGGTCAGGTCCACCAGGCCGGTGCGGTCGGCGGGCCACTCGCCGAGCGGGCGCTCGTAGAAGACGTGGGCGGTGGCGTCCGGCAGTTCGGCGGTGAGCCGGGCGAGGTCGGCGCGGAAGGCGTGGGCGAGCTGGTCGCGGTCGCCGTGCACCGAGACGACGGTGCGGGTGGAACCGGCGTCGGCGAGGTGGGCGAGCATCGCGGTCATCGGGGTGTTGCCGATTCCGGCGGAGACCAGCAGCACCGGGCCGTCGCCGTCGGCGAGGCCGATGTCGCCCATCGGGGGCGCGAGTTCCACGGTGTCGCCGGCCCGCAGGTGGTCGTGGAGGTGGCCGGACACCTCGCCGCCGGCCTCGCGCTTGACGCTGAAGCGCAGGGCGCCGGCGGCGGTGCCGGAGAGGCTGTACTGGCGGATCTGGTGGGCGCCGTCGGGCAGTTCGGTGCGCACGGAGACGTACTGGCCGGGTCGTCCGGCGGGCACCGGCCCGTCGTCGGCGGGGCGGACGAGGTAGCTGGTGACGTCCTCGGTCTCCTGGTGGCGGGCGACGACGGTGTACGGGCGCCAGAGGTCGGCGGGGTCGCCGTCGGGGCCGGCGGCCTCGGCGCGCAGCCGGTCCTCGATGGCGATGAGGGCGTTGGCCATGAGCCAGTAGACCTCGTCCCAGGCGGCGGCCACCTCGGGGGTGACGGCCTCGCCGAGCACGTCGACGATGGCGGCGAACAGGTGCTCGTGGACGACCTTGTACTGGTCGTTGGAGATGCCAACCGACACGTGCTTGTGCGCGATGCGGGCCAGCATGGCGTCCGGCCGCTGGTCGGGGTGGGCGATCAGTGCGGTGGCGAAGGCGGCTATCGACCCGGCGAGGGCCTGGCGCTGGGTGCCGTTGGCCTGGTTGCCCCGGTTGAAGACGTCGCGCAGCAGCTCGGGGTGGGCGGCGAACAGCCCGTCGTAGAAGCGTGGGGTGATGTCGCCGATGGCGGCGCCCACGACGGGCAGGGTGGCCTCGACGACCTCGGCGTTCTTGGCGGACAGCATCGGGCTCGCTCCAAACTGGTATCTGAGATGCATATTAAAGGGTGTGCCGGACCGCGATCCGAGGGGGGGTGGTGGACCGGCGGGCGGGCGGGTCGGTCAGTCGGCGGGTCTGGCGGAGAGGCTCAGCAGCACCGGCCCGGTGGGGGAGGCCACCAGGTCGTCGATGCAGAGCGGGTCGAGCGTCGCGAAGAAGGCCTCCTGCGCGGTGCGCAGTGCCCCGCGCAGCCGGCACGCGGCCCGCAGCGGGCAGGGCGGGTCGTCCTCGCAGCCGACGACGTCGCCGACCCCCTCCAGTTCGCGGAGCAGCAGGCCGAGCGATCCGGTCCGCCCGGCGAAGGTGAGCACCAGCCCCCCGCCCCGGCCGCGCCGCGCCTCGACCACGCCGAGGTGCTGCAGCCGGCTGACCACCTTGGCCGCGTGGGTGTACGGCACGCCGACCGCCTCGGCCACCTCGCGGGTGGTCGGGTTCGCCTCCTCGTCGAGGACGGCCAGCCGCATGGCGATGCGGAGGGCGATGTCGGTGCTCTTGGTCAGCCTCACGTGGGGAACGCTAGCGAATGTGACTCCGGAACTCCAATTTCTTGCACACCCGGTCGCGAGCCGGTCCGGACCGGTCGTCGACGGACCCCACGCGCGGGCTCCTCCCGGGAGTCCCCGGTCCCGGCCGCCCCTTTCCGCCCTCGCACCGAACTTTCGGTCGAATCTGAACAGTTGGCGACATTAGCGGTCACTTCCTGACGGGTGATCGGAACGGCTTCTACGCTTCGTGCGGCTCCGGACGCGGAGCGGATCGGCGCCTGCGGCGTCACCCCCATCACCCGACATTCCTGGAGAGAATCCGTGAACACACGTCGTGCAGCGCGACGTCCGTGGACGGCCGTGGCCGCGATAGGCGCGGCCGTGGCCGCGCTGCTGTCCCAGCCGGGCACGGCGCAGGCCGCCGCGCCCGCGCCCGTCGTCACGGCCACCGTGCAGGTGGCGCCCTATCCGGCCGGGGTCGCGCTCACCCCGGACGGCACCCGGGCGTACGTGACCAGCCAGAGCAACGGCACGGTGAGCGTGCTCGACACCGCGGGCAACGCCGTGACCCGCGGTTTCACCGACGGCACCGGCTCCTACGCCGTCGCGCTCTCGCCGGACGGCCGCCGCGCCTACCTGACGCACCACCTGGACAACACCGTCAGCATCGTCGACACGGCCACCGACACCGTCTCCGCGACCGTCCCGGTCGGCACCCAGCCGTGGGGCCTCGCCCTGTCGGCGGACGGCTCGCGGGCGTACGTCGCCAACGCCGGCGCCAACACCGTGAGCGTGCTGGACACGGTGGCGAAGACGGTCACCGCGACCGTGCCGGTGGGCGCCGAGCCGCACGGGGTCGCCGTCTCGCGGGACGGCAAGAAGGTCTACGTCGCCGCGTCGAGCGGGCAGGCGGTGAACGTGATCGACACCGCGAGCAACACGGTGAGCGCCACGGTCCCGGTCGGCCACGGCGCCTTCGGCCTGGCCCTGAGCCCGGACGGCACCAGACTGTGGGCCGCCAACGGTGACGACAAGACCGTCAGCGTGATCGACACCACCACCAACGCCGTGGTCTCCGCGGTCACCGTGGGTGCCAACCCGTACGCCGTCGCGCTCTCCCCCGACGGTGCCACGGCCTACGTCTCCAACTACACCGACAGCACGGTCAGCGCCGTGGACACCGCGAGCCGCACCGTCACCGCGACCGTCCCGGTCGGCACGGCGCCCTACAGCCTCGCCGTCACCGCCGACGGGCGGCGCGGCTACCTCGCCGACTTCACCGCCGGCGCCGTCAGTGTGCTGAACTTCCCGCTGCCGGTGCCCGCCGTCACCGGGATCAGCCCGGCCACCGGCTCGCAGGTCGGCGGCACCACGGTGACGATCACCGGCACCGATCTGGCCGGCGCGACGGCGGTGAGCTTCGGCGCGGCCGGCAACGCCTCCGTCTTCAGCTGCACCAGGACCAGCTGCACCGCGACGGCCCCGGCCACCACGGCCACCGGTCCGGTGGACGTCCGGGTCACCACGCCCGGCGGTACCAGCGCGGCCGTCGCCGCCGACCGCTTCACCTACGCCGCCGCCAGCGCCCACCTGGGCGTCGCGCTCGCCGCCACGCCGGTGACCGGCCTGGTCAGCGGCCGGGTCGACTACACGATCACGCTCACCGGCCAGGGCCCCGACCCGGTCACCGCCGCCACCGTCGGCGCCGCCCTGCCGCCCGGCCTGCCCGCGACCTCCGGCGACTGCGCGGTCGCGAACGGGCAGCTCACCTGCACGCTCGCCGCCCCGCTGGCCAAGGGCGCGACCACCACGCGGCACTTCTCGGTCGGGCTCGGACTGTTCAGCGGCGTCCAGAACTTCGCCGTCACGGCCTCCCGCACCTCCGGGACGCCGGCCGACCCGTCGCCCGCCACCGCCCGGGACACCCGCAGCTGCACGGCGGTCTTCGCGCTGCTGATCACCTGCAGCTGATCCACCGGCACGTGGGGCCCCGCCGTCCGGGAGGAGGCGGGGCCCTCGCTCCCCCCGGGTCTGGACGAAACGTCCAGGCTGGACGTACAGTCCAGACATGCCCGCCGAAACCCCCGACCCGCGCCTGCGGACCTGGTCACCGGTCTGCCGTGCGGTGGCCCTGCTCCTCGGGCCCTACGCCGAGGTGGTCCTGCACGACGCCGCGACCGACACCGTGCTCGGCATCTGGAACCCGATGACCGCCCGCGCCCCCGGCGACCCGTCCCTCCTCGGCGAGCTCGACGAACTCGAACCGGCCGCCGACGGCGTCTACGGCCCCTACGAGAAGCTGCTGCCCGACGGCCGCCGCCTCTCCTCCGTCAGTGCCGTCCTGACCGACGACGCCGGGCGGCCCCCGGCGGTGCTCTGCGTCAACCTCGACCGCGGCCCGCTCGAACAGGCCGCCGCGCTGCTGGCCGGCTTCGCCGCCCCCACCGCCCCGCGGCCCGAGCCCCTCTTCGAGCGCGACTGGACCGAGCGGATGAACGACGTCATCGGCGGCTACGTGCGCGCCCACGGCCGTCCGCTCGAACGCTTCGGCCGCGAGGACCGCCTCGCCGTCCTGCGCGAGCTCGACGCCGCCGGCGTGCTCGCCGTACGCCGCGCGGTCCCCGCCGTCGCGACCGCGCTGCGGGTGTCCCGCTCGACCGTCTACACCCTGCTGACCGACCTCAAGCACGAGAGCGAGACCTGAGAAAGATGACCAGGCTCCCCGACTTCCGCCTCGAAACCTACTTCTCCCGCTGGGAGTTCACCGCCCGCCACCACCTCACCGCCTCCGACGCCGAGACGATGACGATGGCCGGACTCCTCGCCCTCGCCGGCCCCGAGGACCGGAAGGCCTGGGACACCCTCGCCCTCGGCTACACCGAGACGTTCGGCGACCCGGAGCTGCGCCGCGCGATCGCCGGCACGTACGAGGAGGTCGACGCCGACGACGTCATCTGCTTCGGCGGCGCCCAGGAGGGCCTCAACCTGGCCATGCAGGTGCTCCTCGAACCGGGCGACCACGCCGTGGTGATCACGCCCAACTACCAGTCCGCGGAGACGGTCCCGCTCTCGATCTGCGAGGTCACCGGCGTAGCCCTGGACGAGCGGCAGCACTGGGCGCTCGACGTCGACGCCGTCGAGGCCGCGCTGCGCCCGAACACCCGGGTCGTCTCGGTCAACTTCCCCAACAACCCGACCGGTGCGCTGATCGACGCGGCCGACCTGCGCCGCCTGGCCGAACTCTGCGACGAGCGCGGTATCCACCTGTTCTCCGACGAGGTCTACCGCGGCCTGG
This sequence comes from Kitasatospora sp. NPDC048722, assembly GCF_040650235.1. NCBI lineage: Bacteria > Bacillati > Actinomycetota > Actinomycetes > Kitasatosporales > Streptomycetaceae > Kitasatospora > Kitasatospora sp. NPDC048722. The sequence goes on along the minus strand of NZ_JBEZGX010000002.1, from coordinate 205,130 downwards.
AGCGCGACCCGGCCCGCACCCTGCCGCAGGCCGCCGACCTCTCCGGGCGCGCCCTCTCGCTCAACGTCACGTCCAAGTCGCTCGGCCTGCCCGGCCTGCGGATCGGCTGGATCGCCTGCCGGGACCGGGAACTGCGCTCCCGGCTGGAGCGGGCCAAGCACTACACCACGATCTGCAACTCGGCGCCGAGCGAGGTCCTGGCCCGGATCGCGATCAAGGCGCGCGAGCCGATCCTGGCCCGCAACCGCGCCCTCATCGCCGCCAACCTCCCGCAGTTCGACGCGTTCTTCGCCGAGTTCGCCGACCTCTTCGAGTGGCGCGCCCCCGAGGGCGGCTGCGTCGCCTTCCCCCGCTACCTCGGGGCGGACGGCGTCGAGGAGTTCTGCACCGACCTGGTCGAACAGGCCGGAGTCCTGCTGCTGCCCGCGAGCATGTACCGCTCGGAACTGACGCCGACCCCGGCCGACCGCTTCCGCGTCGGCATCGGCCGCCGCGACCCCGGCCCGGCGCTGGAGGCCTTCGCGCACTGGCTGCGCACGCGGCGGTAGGGCCGGCGAACGGCGGCGGGCCGTCCGCCGGGAAGGTGGTCCCGGCGGACGGCCCGGGCGGACCGTCCGGTCGGCGGTTCAGCCGGCGAACGGGTGCGTACAGGTGGTGATCTGCCTGGCGACGTCCAGTGCGGGGCCGGCCGTGGCGCAGACCATCTTCAGGTCGGCGGTGGCGACGCGCGGGGTGACCGCCTTGGCGGAGCCGAAGCGGACGGTCGTCGCGCTCGCGACCGTCTCCCACGGGCTGCCCCACGCCTTCTGCGTCCTGACCTCGACCTGGACGAGCGTCAGCTGGCCCGGGTCGGCGGAGACCTGGGCGATGCCGGCGATGCCGGCGGTGTTCGCCTCCTGCCAGACGCACGGGCTGTTGAGCACGGCGGCACACGCCACCGGGTTGTTCTCGGACGTCGCCGTGGCGGCCGTGGCAGCCGCGGCAGGCCCGGCGGTCAACGCCGCTATCCCTGCCACCGTCGCCAGCACAGCTGCGATCCGAGCGCGCATGATCTCAACCTCCTTGAAAACAAAGGGAATCTCACGGAGCGAGATGAGTCTTGCACGGATCGTGGCCATGTTTCGTGTGTGTTACGTCACACTCATGGTGACCGTTCAACTACGTGCAGCAATGTCGTGGCCGAACGTTCGGCGCGTGGACATGCCCACGATGCGGCGCCGTGTCCTTCGGATGTGATGGAGCATCGGTGAAACGTGCTGGTCGTGTGGCGGTTCACTCGTCCGGGTGGCGGCTTGCCGCGGGGTCGGATCGGACGGATACCATCGACCCGACCCACGGAGGTGGCGCGTGGACACGGTCATCGTGCAACTGCCCGACCGGGCAACGGCGGTGGCGCCCGGCGGGCGGCCCGGACTGCTGCGGATGGGCCCCGGCGAGACGGCGGTGTTCGGGCGCGGCGAGCCCGGCCGGGCCGTCCCCATCCCGCTGCCCGACCAGGGCGTCTCACGCCGGGCCGGCGAGATCACCGCGGCCGAGGACTACTGGCGGCTGTCCAACTTCTCCGCCACCGCCACCTACGTCGTGGAGAACCTCGAAGGCGCCGGCGAGCACGTGAAGGTCGCGCCGGGCCGGCTCGGCGCGCCCGTGCCGTTCGAGTTCTCCCGCGTCCTGCTGCCCGCGCTCGGCGAACCCGCCTCCTTCAAGGTCTTCGCCCCGCAACACGCCTACCTGGAGGGCGATTCGGACGGCACCGACGGCGAACGCACCGTCAGCCCGTTCGCCCTCGACCCCACCGCCAAGTACTTCCTCGTCCTGCTCGCGCTGTGCGAACCCCGCCTGCGCTCGCCCTCCGCGGCCACCGTGCCCGGCGCCACCGACGTCGTCACGCGGCTGCGTGCCCTGCCCTCCTGCCGCGGGCTCACCCGTTCGGCGGTGAACTACCACATCGACTACCTGGTGTTCACGAAGCTGCGGCTGCGCGAGCCCTTCGACGACGACCGCGGCGGCGGCAAGCGCGAGGAACTCGCCGCCCTCGCCCTCAAGTTCGACCTCGTCCGGGAGGAACACCTGGCCCTGCTCCCGCCCCGGCACCCGGCCGCCCGGCCGTGAGTTCCGCCCGGCCCGAGCACCGGCCCCTCGACGTGCCGGACGGCTACCCGGTGGCCGGCTACCGGATCGGCGAACTCCTCGGCGCCGGCGCCTGGGGCAGCGTCTACGCCGCCCACGGCCCCGACGGCGCCCCGGCCGCCGTCAAGCTCCTCGGCCCCGCCCGGCTCAGCCCCGGACAGCGCGGCGCCATGGCCCAGGTCGCCCACAGCGAACTGCGCTTCAGCAGCCGCGCCGACCACCCGTACCTGATCCGCACCCTCGCCGTCGCCACCGTCGACGACCCCGCCCACCCCGCGCTCGACGGCGCCCTCGCCCTCGTCATGGAACGTGCCGCCCGCAGCCTCCAGGACGTCCTCGCCGCCGCGAGCCCCGGCCGGCCCGTCCCCGGCGCCGACCGCATCCTCACCCAGGTCTGCGCCGGCCTCACCCACATGCACCGCGCCGGGTGGGTCCACGGGGACCTGAAACCGGCCAACGTCCTCCTCATGCCCGACGGCACCGCCAAGCTCGCCGACTTCGGCCTCACCGCCGAGCTGGAGGGCACCCACGCCTACGCCCCGCCGCTCGGCTCGCCCGACCACGTGCCGCCCGAGTGGTGGTCCGAGCGCACCGGCGCGCGCGGCGTCGCCCTGCGCCCCAGCACCGACGTCTGGGCCTTCGGCGTGCTCGCCCACCAGGTGCTCACCGGCGGCCTGCACCCGTTCCTCGGGGCCACCGCCCGCGCCCGCTCGCTCGCCGCCCAGGCGTACGCGCGCGGCGCCGTGCCGCTGCGGCTGGACGAGGCCCTGCCCGGGCGCTGGCGCGCCGCCGTCACCGCGTGCCTGGCCGCCGACCGCGAGGACCGGGCCCGCGCCGACCTCGCCGCGCTCGTCGCCGCGGCCACCGCCCGCACCGGCGCCGGCCGGCTGCGCCGGGCGACGCTCGCCGGGCTGGCGGCCTGCGTCCTCGTCGTCCTCGCCCTGACCGGCCGCCCCGAGCCGAGCGGCGCCGCCGCGCCCGCCGCGCCCCCGCCGCTGCCCGGCGCGATCCCGGCCGGGGCCGACGTCCCGGGTGCCTACCGCGGCATGATCGAGGACGCCGCCCGGCGCTGCCCCGAACCCGAGGTCACCCCCGTCCTGCTGGCCGCGATGCTCAAGGCCGAGAGCGGCTTCGACCCGAACGCCGCCCGCCCCGAGACCGGCGAGTACGGCATCGCGATGTGGACGCCCTCGGTGTTCAACGCGTGGAGCAAGGCCGCCGCGCACCCCGGCCCCAAGGACTACATGGACCCCGGCGACGCGATCGCCGCCATGGGCAACTACGTGTGCTGGCTGGACCAGCAGATAAAGCACCACGGATTCACCCGGGACCTGCCCGCCCTCGTCGCCGCGGCCTACCGCACCAGCGACAAGACCGTGGCCGCCGCGGGCGGCGTGCCCGACCGGGTCCGGGCGCACGTCGACCGGGTGCTGGAGTACCTCCACGACTACGGCGGGTAGCCGGGCAGTTCGGGACGCGCCGGGTCGCGAACCCCGCCGGTCCGGCGCGGGCACCCGGCCCGGTGACGCTCCGTCTGGGATCCTCGCGGCATGATCACGAAGCTCCGCGCGGGCGCCGCGCAGTGGACCGTCGTCGTTCCGGTGCTGGCCTTCGTCGTCCTGACCCTGACCTGGCACCGCGACCTGCCCGGTTGGGTGGTGGGCGTCGTCGCCTGCTTCCTCGCCGGCGCGGTGCTGTCCGCCGTCCACCACGCCGAGGTCATCGCGCACTGGGTCGGGGAGCCGCTCGGATCACTCGTCCTCGCGGTGGCCGTCACGGTCATCGAGGTCGCGCTCATCGTCACGCTGATGGCCGACGGCGGAGACAAGTCCGCCACCCTGGCCCGGGACACCGTCTTCGCCGCCGTGATGATCACCTGCAACGGCATCCTGGGGCTGTCGATCCTGGTCGCCGCGGTCAAGTACCGCACCGCCGTCTTCAACGCCGAGGGCACCGGTGCGGCCCTCGGCTGCGTCGCCACCCTGGCCACCCTGAGCCTCGTGCTGCCGACCTTCACCACGAGCTCCCCGGGCCCGCAGTTCTCCACCACCCAGCTCACGTTCGCGGCCACCGCGTCGATCGTGGTCTACGGGCTGTTCGTTGCCACGCTCACCGTCCGCCACCGGGACTACTTCCTGCCGGTGACCGCCGAGGGCCGGGTGCTCGCCGAGGAGGACGAGGAGGACCACGCCAACCCGCCGACCGTCAGCGCCGCCGCCGTCAGCCTGCTGCTGCTCGCCGTCGCGCTGGTGGCGGTGGTCGGCCTGGCCAAGGGCGTCTCGCCGACCATCGAGTCGGCGGTGTCCTCCGCCGGGCTGCCGCACTCGGTGGTCGGCGTCGTCATCGCGCTGCTCGTGCTGCTGCCGGAGACGATCGCCGCGCTGCGGGCCGCGCTGCGCAACCGGGTGCAGACGAGCCTCAACCTCGCCCTCGGCTCCGCACTCGCCAGCATCGGCCTGACCATCCCGGCCGTGGCCATCGCGTCGACCTGGCTCAGCGGCCCGCTCCACCTCGGCCTCGACCCGGCCCACATGGTGCTGCTCACCCTGACCGTCGTGGTCGGCACCCTGACCGTCATCCCGCGCCGCGCGACTCCCCTCCAGGGCGCGGTGCACATGGTGATCCTGGCTGCCTACGTCGTCCTCGCGGTGAACCCGTGACGAGCCGCCGTCCGTAGACCGTGTAGGGAAGTCCCTGGCGCCGCCCGTTGTGGGCGGGAGGCGCCAGGGACTCACCGTTTCCGCGGGACCGCTCAGGCGGTGCGGCGGCGGCGGGCGTAGACGAGGGCGGCGCCGCCCACGACCAGCGCGGTGCCGACGCCCGCGTACAGCAGGGTGCCGTCGCTACCGGTCTGGGCCAGCTTCGGGCCGTTGGCCGCCGGGGCACCCTTGATCGGCGTCGGGACGCTGACCTTGGCCGGGACGACCAGCGGCTTGGCCGGGTTGACCGGGGTGGGGGCCGACGGGGTCTGCACCGGCACGGTGGCGGTCGGCGCGGGGGCCGACGGCGAGCCGCTCGGGGCGGTGGACGGGGCACCGGTGGACGGGCCGCCGGCGGCCGGGGTGGTCGGCGCGGCGGTGGGCGACGCCGACTCGGCCGGCTTGGTGGCCGGGGTGGTCGGCTTGTCGCTCGGCTTGTCCGAGGGCTTCTCGGACGGCTTCTCCGACGGCTTGTCGCTGGGCTTGTCGCTGGGCTTCTCCGAGGGCTTCTCGGAGGGCTTCCCGCTCGGCTTCTCCGACGGCTTGTCGCTGGGCTTGTCGCTCGGCTTGTCGCTCGGCTTGTCCGAGGGCTTGCCGGTGGCCGGGGTGCTCGGCACGGCGGTCGGGCCCTTCGACGGGGCCTTGCCGCCGCAGTCGACCTTGAAGACCTTGTGCTTCGGGTTGTCCAGCGCCGGGTCGTCCTCCGGGATCTCGCCGTTGACGAGGGTCACGGCCGCCCAGTAGAGCTTGTACTGGCCGTCCGGCAGGTTGATGTCGTCGGTGCGGACGTCACCGTTGGCGTCGACCGGCAGGTCGCCGTACGCGACCATCTGCTCGTCGTTGCCGTGGACCGAGGCGATCATCCAGACGATGTCCTGGTTGGCGTCGAAGCCGAACGAGTCCAGGTAGAAGGTGCAGACCTTGGGCTCGTTGCGGTTGTCCTCCTGGCCGGTGGCGGCGTCGTGGATCTTGACGGTGCCGTTGTTGCCGGGGGCGTTCTTGCCGCCGGGGGCGGCGTGGGCGGCGGGGGAGAGCAGCAGGAGCGCGGCGGCGGTCGGGACGGCCACGAGCGAGCGTGCGGCGGTGGAGCGGATGTGCATGGCGTTCCATCGGGTGTGGCAGGCGGGGACGAGCCTGCACGGCGGGGAGGGAGCCCTCGACGGTTTCCGGCCAGATGGCCGAAAATGTACGACGGGACGTGCGCAAAAGTTCCCTCACCCGGAATTCCGGCGCAAGGAGCGTTTGCGTCACTTGTCCCATATCGACGTGAACTTCCGACTAGTCCGTGACAACGATCGGATCACCGTGTTGTGGTGAAGCCGTGTCCGTCCCGCGATGCGGCCCGCCGCACGCGCCCCCGGCGCGAAGTGCGAGGATGGCTCCCGACCGCCCCCGACGGCGGACCTCCGCCGAGCGGCCGCCCCCGCACCCCAGGGCGGCCCGACGAACCGGGCACACGGCGACCAGGTCCGCACTGCGTACCCCGGCAGCGACTCCGGCGCGGCGTCTACCTGCCCGCACCCCTCCTGCGAAGAAGACGCGACGCGATGCACCGCAACCCCGGCCCTGCCCAGGGCCCCTCCGTCCACGCCCTCCCGCTGCGCGCCGCCGCCGTCCTCGGCACCGGCGGCCTCCTGCTGACCGGCTGCGGCAGCGGCACCGCCGATCCCGGCGCCCAGGCCGACCTGCGCGCGAGCCTCCCGAAGGCGGTCAGGGCCGCCGGCGTCCTGCGGATCGGCTCCTACCTCCACTACCCGCCGGTCGACTTCCGGGACACCGACGGCAAGCCGGCCGGCCTCGACCCGGAGATCGCCGCCGCCGTCGGCGACTACCTCGGTCTGCGCGTGGAGTTCACCGACCTGCCGTTCGAGCAGCTGATCCCGGCCGTCCAGGCCAAGAAGATCGACCTGGCGATGTCCGCCGTGATCGACACCAAGCAGCGCCAGCTCGGCGCCGCCGACGACGGCCACCAGGCCGACCCGGGCGTCGACTTCGTCGACTACTTCACCACCGGCACCTCGATGGTCGTCAAGGCCGGCAGCCAGCTGACCCTCACCACCGTCGACGACCTGTGCGGCCACACCGTCGCCGTCCAGCGCGGCACCCTCCAGGACGACTTCGCCACCCGCCAGCACGACGCCTGTCCGCGCACCGGCAGGCAGCTCAAGGTCGACCGCTTCGACACCGACGACCAGGCGCTCGCCGAGGTCGCGAGCGGCGCGGCCGTCGCCGACCTGAACGACTACCCGGTGGCCCAGTACAACACCACCACCCCCGCCCGGACCGGCAGGTTCGAGGTGGCCAACACCCATTTCCTGCAGTCCGGCCCGTACGGCATCACCGTCGCCAAGGACGACACCGAGCTGAGGGACGTCGTCTCCAAGGCGCTCGACCAGGTGATCCTCGGCGGCGGGTACGACAAGATCCTCGCCAAGTGGAACGTCACCACGGGCGCCGTCGCCAGCACGGTCGTCAACGGCGGTCTGTGAACCGACGGCCCAGGTCCCGCCCCGGTGGCCGGTATTGACCGGTCGTCGGGGCGGCACCGCGTGTCGGGCGGCGGCGGACGTCGGCGTTCCCTATCGTCGGGTCCGCCGACCCAGCAGCCGATCAGACCCGTGGGAGTGCGCGATGCCCGGCCCAGAGCAGCAGCCGACCACCCCAGGACCCGGCCCCGGCCCCGCCCGGACGGAACACCGTGCGGACGTCATCGTGGTCGGCGCGGGCCCCTCCGGCTCCACCGCCGCCTACCACCTCGCCCGCACCGGGCTCGACGTCCTCCTCCTCGAAAAGGCGGCCTTCCCCCGCGAGAAGGTCTGCGGCGACGGCCTCACCCCGCGCGCCGTCAAGCAGTTGACCGACCTCGGCATCGACGTCTCGGAGGAGGCCGGCTGGCTGCACAACCGCGGGCTGCGCCTGGTCGCCGGCCGGCGCACGATCGAGTTCGACTGGCCCGAGCTCTCCGCCTTCCCCGGGTACGGCGCCGTGCGCCGCCGCGCCGACTTCGACGAACTGCTCGCCCGCCGCGCCGCCGCGGCCGGCGCCCGGCTGGTCGAACGGGCCAACGTGGCGGGCCCGTTGGTCGACGACCGGAGCGGCCGGATCACCGGCGTCACCGCGAAGCTCGGCGACGACCGCCGGCCCGTCAGCTACCACGCCCCCGTCGTGGTCGCCGCCGACGGCAACTCCACCCGCCTCTCGCTGGCCATGAAGCGCTACCGCCGCACCGACCGCGCGATGGGCGTCGCCTACCGCACCTACTTCACCACCCCGCGCCACGACGACCGCTACCTGGAGGCCTGGCTCGACCTGCGCGACCCCACCGACCCCGGCCGCCGCCTCCTGCCCGGCTACGCCTGGGTGTTCGGCATGGGCGACGGCACGGCCAACGTCGGCCTCGGCGTGCTCGACACCGCCGGCGTCGACCTCGACTGGCGCGACCTGCTGCGCCGCTGGTGCGAGGACCTCCCGCCGGGGTACGAGTACAGCCCGGACGCCGTCACCGAACCGGTCCGCGGCTCCGCCCTCCCCATGGGCCTCAACCGGCGACCCCACTACGCCGACGGTCTGCTGCTGGTCGGCGACGCGGGCGGCACGGTCAGCCCCGGCACCGGCGAGGGCATCGCCTACGCGATGGAGTCCGGGCGCTACGCCGCCGAGACGATCGTCCAGGCGCTCGCCCGTCGCACCGATCGCGGCCGAGAACTCGCCCTGCACGCCTACCCGCAGGCGCTGCGCTCCGCCTACGCCGGCTACTTCGCGCTCGGGCGGATCGCCGCGGACCTGCTCGGCCGCCCGAAGCTGCTCGCCGCGGCGGGCGCGGCCGGGCTCGGGCGGCCGGCGCTGCTGAACATCGCCTTCCGGCTCCTGGTCAACCTGACCGAACCCAACTCGAAGGACGCCCTCGACCGGCTGCTGCACCTGGTCGGGCGGGTCGCGCCGGGGCCGTGAGCCGGGCCGTCGGGCGGCAGGTTGGCCGAAAGGAGGGGATCCGGTAGGGCATACGCGACATCGGATTGACGGACGGTCAGATGATCCGCTTGCCTGGTGTCGAATCCCCCCTGACGACGGAGACACCGTGCGCCTTCGCCTGCTCATCGCGCCGCTCGCCGCGGCCGCGGCCCTGATATCCCCGACGGTCCCGGCGGTCGCCGCCGACCGGGCCACCCCCGCCGGCGAGTGCTCCGCCGCCTTCCGGCACGGCGACGCCCGGCTCGGCCCCCAGGACCTGCCGACCAGCGGCCCGGTCGGCGAGCAGGTCGACGGCTACCGGCGCACCGGCGGCGCGAGCGACCGGGACTTCCTCGCCCAGTACTGGGACGCGGCGGCCAACGGCGGCAAGGGCGGCTGGAAGTACCCGCCCGCCGACGGCTTCGTCACGCTGCCCGACGGCAGCCCGGTCGAGTTCGACCTCAGCCTCCACCCGGGCGAGGACATCGACCGCTACGGCAGCGAGTACGGCGCCTTCCTCGCCCCCGAGGGCCTGCCCTACGAGAACCGCGCGATCCCGCCGCAGAGCCTCGACGGGAACCCGGCGGCCGGTTGCAACTACCACGACTACAAGGTGGTCAAGGAGTTCACGGTGCACGCCGGCCCGATCGCGCCGTGGTTCAACCAGCCCGGCTGGGGCCTGCAGTACCAGCTCGACGGCGCCCTCGTGCCGGGCGGCCCGGCCAGGCTGAACGTGCTCTGGCTGGTCGACAACGGCTACCTGGCCCGGATCTGAGGCCCGGCGGCGGGCGCCGTCCGCAGGCGTCGCCCGCCGCCCGTCGGGGCACCGGAGCTCGGCGGAGGTCACCCGAGTCCGACAGAGGTCACCAGAGGTCGCCGGTGCGCCAGTCGCAGGTCAGCAGGCCGGTGACGTCCAGCGGGGCGGTGCCCGGCAGGACGAACACCCCGCCCTCGTCGTCCGGCGTCGGCCGCTCCCCGCCGTACCGGGTCGCCGCCGACAGCAGGCCGTCCCACCGCTGCCAGCCCCGGTTCCCGTAGAACTCGACGGCCGCGTCCGACGCGCTCAGCGCCCCGAGCTCGTACCCGCCCCGGACCAGGCCCGCGACCGAACCCATCAGCACCGAGCCGTGCCCGCGCCCCTGCCGGTCGGCCCGGACGGCGACTCCCTCCACGTAGCCGGTGCGCAACTGCCGGCCGTCGTGCCGGAAGAAGCGCGGCACGACGGCCGCGTGCCCGATCAGCACGCCGTCCTCCCGCAGCAGCGCGTGCACGCCGCCGAGCGCGTGCTCCCAGTCGGCGTCGGTCAGGTCGGCGCCGAAGACCTCGAACAGCAGGGCCCGGGCCTCGGCCAGCGCGGATGCGTCCAACTCGGCCGTGCGGGCCGTCAGTAGCTCGATCACCCGCCGATCCTCGCACGACCGGACCGCTGCGCCGCCCGCCACGGGAAAACCGCTGGCGGGGCGGGCCGGGAGCGGGATAGGAAAGTCGGGTGAGCACCGATCAGCGGACCTTCCGGCGCACCGTCCTCGACCTGGGGGACGCCGTGCTCCGCCCGTGGGACCGCGCCCTCGACCTCCCGGGCGGCACCGTGCCGGCCCTCGTCGCCGCGGCGGCCGACCCGGTGATCGCCCACTGGAACCCGCTGGGCACCGCCGACCCGCCCGCAGCCGAGTCCTACCTCGACCGCTGCGACACCGCCTGGACCGAGGGCCGCACCGGCGCCTTCGCCATCACCGACGCCGCCGACGGCACCCTGTGCGGCAACGTCGCCCTGTTCTGGCGGGACCGCGAGGACGGACTGGCCATGATCGGCTACTGGCTCCTGCCCGCCGCCCGCGGCCGCGGCCTCGCGACCCGCGCGACCGTCGCCGTCGCCCGCTGGGGCGTGGAAACCGCCGCCGCGCGCCGCCTCGAACTCGCCCACGCCGTCGGCAACGACGCCTCGTGCCACGTCGCCGAGCGCGCCGGCTTCCGGTACGAGGGCACCCTCCGCGCCTCTTACCGTCACCCCGGCCGCGAGTACAACGACGAGCACCTCCACGCCCGCCTGGCCGGCGACGCCTGGTGACGCACGGAGCGGCCCGCACGGGGGTGACGGGCCGCTCCGGTCCGGCGGCCGTCAGCCGCGGACGGGGCGCCCGGCGCCTGACGTGCCACGGCTGTGCCGGCCGTCCCGGGCAGGGCCACGACGGAACCGAACGGGTTTCCGTCGCCCGCGCGGGAGGTCGGTTCGGCCGACTTCCCGCGCACGTGCCGGGGCCCGGAAACCGGTGGCCGGGCCGGCAGCGCGCCCGGTGGTGCGGAGGCCTAACCTGGAAGTGCGCGTTCCGTTCTGCGGCCCGCGCCCGCGCACGGTTGCGGAAGGGAAGCGGTGGCCCATGACCGTGGTCTCGACGGCACTCTTCGGCACCGACTGGCGCTCCGCGCCGACCGGTGCCGCGGACCTGCTGCGCGAGTGCGCCGCCCGGGGCTGGACGGTCGTCCTGACCGGACCCGGCCCCGCCGGGGCGCCCGCGCTGACCGTGGCCACCCCCGGGAGAGACCCCGAGCGGGCCGCCCTCGACCTCGTCGGCGGCCGCGCCGACCACGCCGTGTACGTCGCCGGCAGCGTCCGCGAGGTCCTCGCCGCCCGCCGTGCCGGGCTGGTCTGCCTCGCGCTGGAGAGCGGCCGGGACGACGCCGCCGACCTCCGGGCCGCCGGCGCGGCCGAGGTCCACCGCGACGCCGCCGCCCTGCTGCGGGTACTGGACGACAGCCTGCTCGCACGCCCCCGGGCCTTCGGACCCGTCGGCGCGGGAACAGGCCGTCCCGGGGGCGGTTAGCGCAGGCCCGTACCGGGCAACCGCCCGGGTACGAGCACGTCACCGGAAGTTTGTCGGAGGTGACCGAGATGGACGGACCCTCGCTGAGCGGACGGGAACGGCGGCTCCTCGAGGAGATCGAGTCCGGGCTGCGCCAGGACACCCGTCTCGACCGGAAACTGAGCACCATGGGTGCCAGACGGCCGGGCCGGGTGCGGACGGCCGTGCGCCGCACGGTCCACCGGATCCCCGCCGGGGTGGTGCTGACCGCCCTCGTCATGACGGCGATCTGCCTGAGCGTCGGCGTGCGGACGCCGACCGTCGCCGTGCTCACCGCCCTCGGCGTGGTCTGGGCGGCCTCCCTGGCCGTCGCCGCCGCCGCGGCCGTCCTGCTGCGCCGCCGCGCCGGCGCCCGGCGCCGCGACCCGCTCGACCGTCCGGACGGCCCCGACCGCCCCGAGGGGCGCGAGCGGCGGCCCTGGGACAAACCGGAGGTGTGATGAGCGAGCGATGGGGGTGCCCCCGGCCGAAGGTCGGGGGAGAGCGAACCGTGACGGGGTGCGCACGGGCGAGTGCCCCCACCGAGCGAAGCGAGGCGGGCGCATGAGCACGGACCTGTGGGAGTACCGCCCGGGCTCCCACCACGCCGCCGAACCCGGCCTGGCCGGCTACGAGGTGGAGGCGACCGACGGCCCGCTCGGGCGGGTCGAGCAGGACGCCGGTGACCACCTGCTGGTCGACGCCGGGCCCTGGGTGCCGGGCTCCCGGGTGCTCGTGCCGGTCGCCCTGGTCGCCCGGATCGACCACTTGGAGCTCGTCGTCCACCTCGACTGCCCGCGCGCCCGGGTGAGTTCCGCCCCGCCGCCCGTGGCCGTGGACGTCCTCGGGCACCGTCGGGGGTGAGCCGTGCGCTGGCCCGCCACGACGCTCACCGGCCGCACCGTCGCCTTCCTCGTCGCGCCCTACGGCGTGGAGGAGATCGAACTCACCTCCCCCTGGCAGGCGGTGGCCGAGGCCGGGGGCACGCCGCGGCTGCTCTCCACCGCGCCGGGCCGGGTGCAGGCCGTCCGGCACCGGGCACCGGGTGACACCTTCGCGGTGGACGCGGTCGTCACGGACGCGGAGGCCGCCGCGTACGACGGACTCGTCCTGCCCGGCGGCGTCGCGAGCCCCGACCACCTGCGGCAGGACCGCGACGCGGTCGCCTTCGTGCACGCCTTCTGCGCCTCGGGCCGCCCGGTCGCGGCGATCTGCCACGGGCCCTGGACCCTCATCGAGGCCGACGCCGTCCGCGGCCGCACCCTCACCTCCTGGCCCAGCCTGCGCACCGACCTCGTGAACGCGGGCGCCCACTGGATCGACGCCGAGGTCCACGTCTGCCACGAGGGCCCCGGCCCGCTGGTCACCAGCCGCAAGCCCGCCGACCTCCCGGTCTTCGACGACACCCTGGTCACCGAGTTCGCCCACGCGACGGAACGGCGGAAGTGAGCTGGGCGGGGGCCCGGCCCTCACCCCCGCCACCGGGGCCACCCCGTCCCTCGGCCCGTGGTTCGAGTTCCGGGCCGATCGGCCGGCCGACGCCCGCCCACCGTCCGGGTGCCGGTCGTCAGTCGCCCCTCAACCGGGTGTAGGTGGCGGTGGGCGGGCGGCCGGTGAGGGTGAGTTCGGCGCGGAGGGGGCTGGTGACGGGATGGACGGTGCCGTGGGTGGGGTCGTGGACGGGCGGGGCCAGGTAGGGGCGGGCGGCCTCGGCGATCTGGGCGGCCTGGACGGCGGTGAGCCGCGGGGTGGTGAGCAGGACGCGGCCGTCGTCGAGTTCGACCACGAGGGCGTGCGGGCGGGCGGCCGGGCCGGTGAGCGCGCGGACGAGGGCGTCCACGGTGTCCGTGCGGCGGTACTTGACCCAGACCCGTCCCGCGCCCTGCGCCCGGTACGCCGAGCCTGCGGCCTTGCAGACCAGGCCCTCCACACCGGTGGCCGCGAGGCCTTCCATCCAGTCCAGGGCCTCCGCGCGGTCGGTGGTGGCCATCACGGGCTGGATGGGTGGCGGGACGTCGGCGAGTGCGGCGAGCAGCAGGCGGCGGCGGTCGGTGAGCGGCAGCCGGCGCACGTCGCGGCCGGGGAGGGCGAGGACGTCGAAGGCGATCAGCCCGAGCGCGACGTCGTCGCTCGCGCGGGCCTGGCGGGTGCGCAGCAGTTCCTCGAAGGCGAACCGACCGGCCCGCCAGGCGACCAGCTCGGCGTCGAGCACGAGTCCCTCGGGCAGCCGGGCGACGGCCGCGGCGATCGGCGGGAACTCGGGGGCGAGGTCCCGTCCGCTGCGGGACTGGAGGTAGGCCGGGCGGTCCCCGCGGGCGAAGGCGAGGCAGCGGAAGCCGTCCAGTTTGAGCTCGTACTGCACGCCCCCGCCGCCGAGCCCGTCCGGCGGCGGGACGGCCGGGACGGCGGCCGGGCGCATGACGTCGACGGGCGGCCGGAGCACCTGGCGTTCGGGCTCGGGTGACGGCGCGACCGGGAGGGGCCGGGCGTGCTCGGGGTCGAGCAGCGGGGCGAGGAGGTCGCCGTGGGCGGCGAGCCGTTCGGGGACGTCGGCGAGGGTGAAGACCAGGTCGTCCTCGGAGTCGGCCTCGGCGAGCTCCTCCCAGGTGACCGGGGTGGACACGGTGGGCAGTGGCCGGGCGCGCAGGGTGTACGGGGCGGCGGTGGTCTTCTTGGCGTTGTTCTGCGACCAGTCGACGAAGACCCGCCCGGCCCGGCGGGCCTTGGCCATGGTGTGGACGACGAGGTCGGGACGGTCCGCCTCCAGGGCGGCGGCCAGCGCCTTCGCGTAGGCGGAGACGCGGGCGCTCGGGGTGGGTTCGATCGGGACGAGCAGGTGGAGGCCCTTGGAGCCGGAGGTCTTGGCCCAGGCGGCGAGCCCGTCCGCGGCGAGCCGCTCCCGGAGCAGCCCGGCGACCGTCCGGCAGGTGAGGACGGTCGCGCCCTCGCCCGGGTCGAGGTCGAGGACCAGCCGGTCGGCCAGCCCGGGCGCGGCGGCGTGCCACTGCGGGACGTGCAGTTCGAGGCAGCCGAGGTTGGCGGCCCAGAGCAGCGCGGCGCCGTCGTCCAGGAGGACCTGGCGCAGCTCGCCGCTGTCGCTGGGCACCTCGGCCGTGCGGATCCAGCGCGGGGTGCCGGCGGGCGGGTTCTTGGCGATGAACACCTCGGCCTCGACGCCGTCGGGGCAGCGCAGGAAGGAGACCGGGCGGTCGTGCAGGTGGGGGAGGAGGGCGGTGTGGACGGCCGCGTAGTAGCTGAGGACCTCGCCCTTCAGGGTGCCGGTCCGCGGGTAGTAGACCTTGTCCAGGTGGGAGAGCGCGAGGGTGCGCCCGTCCACGACCATCTGCGGCATGGGCCGCCTCCGAAGCCGTCGGTGTGGCCCCCGCTGCCAGTCTGCCCGGGGTGCGGGGCGGGCGCGAGCGTGGCTTTCCGTGTACGCGCCCGAACGGTCGATGGGACGGTTATGCTGCCGACGGTTCGCGAACTGACGCTGCGTCAAGGGGGATGGGGCGATGGTCGGTGAGTGGCGTGCCCTGCCGGTGAGGTTGGGGCCGCAGGAGCGGGAGCTCGTGGCGGGGCTGCGGGCGCTGAAGGACGGATCGGGGCTGACGCTGGCCGAGCTGGCGGCGAAGACGCACTACAGCAAGTCGTCCTGGCACCGGTGGCTGAACGGGGAGCGCGTGGTGACCGAGGCGGCGCTGGCCGCGTTCGGCGCGCTGGCGGGGGTGCCGGCGGAGCGGTGCGCAGCGCTGGAGGCGCTGCGGGTGGCGGTGTCCGGGGCCGGGGCACCGGAGGCCCGGCCGGTCGCGGAGTCACCGGGGGCGGCGGAGCCGTCGTCGTGGCCGGAGGAGGAGCCGGAGCCCACGGCCCGGCCGCGCCGGACCTGGTGGTGGGCGGCGGCGGCCTCGGCGGCCGGCGTCGCCGCGGTGGCCGGGGCGATCGCCCTGAACGACGGTGGCTCCGAGCGCCGCCCGGTCGCCGCCGCTGCGACACCGGCCACCGCCCAGGCCACCGCCCAGGCCACCGCCCAGGCCACCGCCCAGGCCACCGCGCTGTGCGAGGCCGCCGGCTGCGTGGGGAAGGACCCGCAGGCGAGCGGCTGCGGATCGGACGCGACGACGATCGCGACCGCCAACGTGCGGCAGATGACCATCTACGTGCGCTACAGCCACCGCTGCCGGACGGCCTGGGCGAAGCTGACGGACGCCACGGCGGGGTACCGGGCGACGATCACCAACTCGGCGGGGCAGAGCCAGACCGCCCTGGTCCACTGGGGGTACGACGCGTACTCGCCGATGGTGGACGCGTCCCAGAACGACAGCCGGATCCAGGTCTGCGGCGAGCAGCCGGACAACAGCCGCAACTGCACTCCGGTGATCATGGACCCGGCGACGGCGCCGGTGGTTCCGGTCCCGACGCCGGCCGCGGCCACGGACCCGAGTACGGCCCCGCCCCCGACCTCGCCCGCTACCGACTCCCCGACGCCCGCCCCGAGCCCCGGCGCGGCGGATCCGCCGCCACGGTGACGTCCCGGCGAGGCCGTCGCTCAGCCGGGCGACACGAGGGCGTGAGCGTCCCCGACGAGGTCCTCCACGCGCTCCCAGTCGACGGGCGCCGCGTCCAGGTAGACACCCACCCAGCCGCGGTGCCCGACGTACGGCGGGCGGAAGTACCGCTCCGGGTCCCGCCCGGTCAGCTCCTCCTGCACCCCGTCCGGCGCGGCGCACCAGAAGGCGAGCCGGTCGTCGTGGTGGTGGTCGGCGAGCATGACGAACACCCGGGCCCGGCGGCCGCTGCCGGCGAACCAGGTCGGCTCGCCGTGGCTGACCCGCTCCGCCGTCTCCGGAAGGGCGAGGCAGAGCGCCCGCAGCCGGTCGACCGCGCCCGGTCCGGTCATCGTGCCCTCACGCACCTGCGGTGGGCGCGGACGGCTGCGGGGAGCCCGGGTAGGTGCCGAAGTACCAGCGGTTGCCCTCCGGGTCGGCGGCGGCGAAGTCGCGAGAGCCGTAGTCGGTCTCGTGCAGCCCCGTGGTGATCCGGGCGCCGGCGGCGACGGCCCGCGCGTGGACGCCGTCCGGGTCCGCCGTGACGACGTAGGCGCTGAACGTGCCCGGGCGGCCCGGCCAGGTCTCGGTGCCCTCGGGCGCGTCCCGCGCCGAGCCGAGCATCACGCCGCCGCCCTCGGGCCAGGCCAGTTCGGCGTGCGCGACGAACCCGCCCTCGCCGTACGCCACGACCTCCTCGAAGCCGAAGGCGTCGGCCAGGAAGCGGATCAGGGCGCGCGCGTCGTCGGCGCGCAGCGTGGGCCAGACCTGCGGGGCGGGGGTCTTCGCGTCGGTGGTGTCCATGGCTGCCTCCTGCGGTGGTGGGTGCCGGCCGGTCGCCGTCACGCCTCCCACTCTGCGACCGGGGCACCCGCCCCGCCTTGGACGTTTCGGAACCGCTTCTCCTCCGGCCCCTCCGCCGCCAGCCACGTGCTCGGCGCCGCCCCGGCCAGCGCGCGGAACTCGCGGGCCAGGTGCGCCTGGTCGAAGTAGCCGCAGCGGGCCGCGATCTCCGCCAGCCGGGGCGGCGGCGCGCCGTCGGTCAGCATGCGCCGGGCCCGGTCGAAGCGGATCACCCGGGCGGCGGCCTTCGGCGTCAGCCCGGTCTCGCGGCGGAAGCGCTCCTGGAGGTGCCGCGCGCTCCACCCCGTCTCCCGGGCCAGCGCCGCCACCGCGAGCCCGCCGCCGCTGCGCCGCAGCGCCTGCCAGGCCCAGCCGACCTCCGGCGGCACCTGGCCCGACGGGCGGGCGGCCCGCAGCAGGGCGCCGTCCAGCAGGGCGAAGCGCTCGTCCCAGGTGGCGGCAGCGCGCAGCCGCTCCTGGAGGTGCGGGGCGAGCCGGCCGAGGACGTCCTCCGCCGGGAGGTCGATCCCGGCGAGCTCCCCGGCCGGTACCCCGAACAGCGCCCTGGCGCCCAGTGGGTGCACGGCGATCTGCACGCCCGACTGTCGGCCGTCGTGGGCGATCAGCGCCGGAGCCGTGTGCAGGCCGCCGAGCAGGGTGGCGTACGCGTCGGGCCGCTGCGCCGGGTCGGGGTGGGCGGCGAGGACCAGCGGCTCGTCGAGGGTGAGGATGAAGGTCAGGTAGGGGGAGGGCAGGCCGCGGTGCACGGCGGGCGCGATGCCGCGCTGGCGGTAGCCGGAGTACCAGGCGACGTACGGGCGCAGCGCCGTCGCGGGCCGGGCCCGGACGGCCTCGTCGACCACACCCTCGCGCACGGGCTCGGCGGCTTCCGTCGTCACCCTCCCAGTATCGGCGGCCGGGGTCGCGGGCGGGCGGAATGTTGCCTATGGTGATCGCACGGTCACACCGCGGATGTGCGGTGCCGCCGACGGGGGAGCGAGCGGGGGGAACTGCGAGGGGGGAACGACCCCGGGGGGAACCACTCACGAAGGAGTTCCCGTGACCACTGCCCGAGAGATCATGCACACCGGCGCCCAGTGCATCGGCGCGCACCAGACGCTCGCCGAGGCCGCGAAGATGATGCGCGACAAGAACGTCGGTGCGCTTCCGATCTGCGGTGACGACCAGAAGCTGAAGGGCATCATCACCGACCGCGACATCGTCGTGCGATGTCTCGCGGAGGGCAAGGACCCGGCCACGATGACGGCCATGGACCTCGCCGGGCACCTGCACTGCGTGCGGGCCGACGACGACATGGACGCGGTGCTGCGGAAGATGGAGCAGCACCAGATCCGGCGCATCCCGGTGATCGACGGCGAGCGGCTGGTCGGCATGATCAGCGAGGCCGACCTGGCGATGGGCCGGCGCGACGGCCACCGCCTGACCGACCAGCAGATCCTGGAGTTCATGGAGGGCGTCTACATGAAGGCCTGACCGGGCCGGACGTCCCCGGCGGCGGGCCCCCGTGCGGACGACCGCACGGGGGCCCGCCGCCGGCGTGGTCCCCGGGAAAGGTCCGCCCTGCGAACAGTCTCGACCATCGAAACGATCTTTCTCGATGGGCGAGATGGGCGCACAATGGCGGCATGGGAAAGCAGTACGAGAGCATCGACGGCCGCCTGCGTGAGTTCATCGAGCGCCAGCCCGTCTACTTCGTGGCCACCGCGCCGCTCGCCGCCGACGGGCACGTCAACGTGTCGCCCAAGGGCCGCTCCGGCACCCTGGTCGTCCTGGACGAACGGACCCTCGCCTACCTGGACTTCGGCGGCTCGACCGCCGAGACCATCGCCCACCTGCGGGAGAACGGCCGGATCACGCTCATGTGGTGCGCCTTCGACGGCCCGCCCACCGTCGTGCGCGTCCACGGCCGCGGCGAGCCGGTCTTCCGCGACGACCCGCGCTTCACCGACCTGCTGGCCCGCTTCGAGCCCGGGGTGGACGGTCCCGGCCTGCGCGCGGTCGTCCTGGTCGCGGCCGAACGCGTCAGCGACTCCTGCGGCTTCGCCGTCCCGCTGATGGACTACCGCGCCGACCGCGCCCTCCACGCGGACTACTTCGCCCGCAAGAGCGACGAGGAGTTCGGCACCTACTGCGAGAACAAGCCGCACGTCGTCACCAGCATCGACGGCCTGCCCGCCCTGCCGGTGCCGCTGCCCCCGCGCCCGGCGTGAGCGGCTAGCCGCGGGCGGAGTAGCGGTGGAGGTCGCGCAGCAGGGCGATCTCGGCGCCGTGGTGGAGGAGTTCCTGGTTGACCCACCAGACGACGTCCAGGAAGGGCTCGTCCGCGTCGCCGCCGTAGGGGTAGGTGCAGTGGCCGACGGTGTCGAGCGCGGTGTCGTCGGCGGCGAGCAGGGCCTTCCGCCAGGCGTCCGCGGCGGTGTCGAAGGCGGCGAGCGCGGATTCGGCGTCGCCGTGGACCGGGAAGGCCTCGCGGGTGAGGGAGCGGGTGCCGTCGGTGTGATCGGCGCGCAGCAGGAGCAGTTCGGTGAGGTGGGTCAGCCGCCAGGCGAGGGTGGTGAACGGCGGCGGCTCGGGGTGCGGCCACCCGGCGGTGTCCCGGCCCCACTCGCCCGCGCCGACCAGCAGGGTGGCGCGCTCGCCGGGCCCGTCCGCGTGGCGCCGCACCGACCAGCAGCCGGGCACCGGCTCCCAGCGGTACTCGTCGTCCGTGAGCGGCCCGACGGCCACCTCGGTGCCGTTGCCGCTGTCGACGGCGGGGCCGGCGAGCCGGTCGCGCAGGCGGGTGCGGGCGAAGTCGAACTCGGCCAGCAACGGGACGAGTCGGGGCGGCAAGGGCATCGGGACGGCTCCGGTCGGTGGCAGGGCGCGGACGGCCCGCACCCTGCCACACCCCGGCCGGTCGCCGCGAGCGGATTTGCCCCGTGCCGGCGATCGCCCGCGAGTGCGGGCGGTCACCGGTCGGATGCCGCTGAACCCCACCGCGTCCCTGGCGGAGGGAAGTTGGACGGAAATCGGCTAACGGGTGGCGCGGCGGCAGCGGTACCGTGCGCTTTGGTGAGCATCCGTCAAGGCCGGTGAGGGGGACGTGCCATGGGGGACGGACGGCAGAGCCTGGCGCGGGGGTACTTCCTGCGGGAGGCGGCCGCGTTGCAGCGGGCCAACACCGGGGGCGCGCGGCGGCTGGAGCGGATCGTGTTCCCGGGGGCGGGCGTCGTGGTCGTGGGGACACCTCGGGGAGAGGTGCGGCTCGACGTGAGCGCCTCGCGGGACGAGCTGTTCGCGGCGCTGGGCGGGGAGGCCGCGGGGTGGGCGGAGCCGGATCGCGGGGTGGGGTCGCGCCTGCCGGTGTCGGCGCCGGCGCCGCCGCTGGCGGTCTACGCCGATCTGCTGGACGACCTCGGGGACCTCGTCTTCACGCTCACCACCTACCCGGCCGACGTCGGGCGCCCGCAGGCGGTGGCGCGGCTGGACGCGGTGCGGCTGGTGGGCGGGGTGACGGCGGTGGTGCAGGTGTGTGCGCCGGGCGGCACGCACCGGATCCGGATCCCGCTGGACTCGGGTGTCCCGCTGGTGGCGCTGCCGCTGGCGATCGCCGAGCACCTGCTGGCGGTGGGTGGCGGCACGGATTGGGACTACCCGGTGGAGTGACAGGGGAGAGCGGGGGACGCGAAGAGGCCGCCGCACCCGCGATCGGGTGCGGCGGCCTCGGGTGCCGTGGGGCTTACTTGCCCAGGCCGGCCTTGACCGAGCAGATCGGCCAGGCGCCGGGGCCCTGGGCGGCGAGGACCTTCTCGCCGACGGCGATCTGCTGGTCCTTGGTGGCCAGGTCGGCGCGCGGGGCGAAGGAGGTGCCGCCGAAGGCGGCCCAGGTGCTGGAGGTGAACTGCAGGCCGCCGTAGAAGCCGTTGCCGGAGTTCACGGCCCAGTTGCCGGTGGCCTCGCACGCGGCGACCTTGTCCCAGACGGTGGCCGGCGCGGCGGAGGCGGTCGTCGCCGTGACGAGGCCGGCCACCGGCAGGGCGAGGACCGCCCCGGCCATCAGAGCCATCCGGACGCGGTTGCGGCGCTTCGGGGTGGCGATGGCGGTGGCAGCGGCGGTCTCGTTACGGAAAGTCATGCGGTTCCTTTCGGAGGTTCTGCGGGCGCGCGGAACCAGGCCCTCGGAAGGCCGTCGGTTTCGGGGACACGCACTCGCGTGGTTCGGCACCGGCTCCGGCTCCCGGGCGGTGAGGCCCGGTGGAGCGGCGTGCTCGGTGCAACGGGTTCGAAGGTACGGGGGCGCTTGTGGCGGTTTCAAGGATTGACAAATCAAGGCAGGTCAGGGAGGTGTTACCGGGCGTAAGGATCAAGGAATTGGGTACTATTTGGCGTTTTTGCCCCTAATTCCAAGATCAAAGAGCCCGCCGAAGTGGTCCGGACCACTCAGCGGGCCGTGTGAGGCCGCGCACACCGTCGACGGGGAGTGACGGCCCGCGGGCTCCCGGTGCCGGATCCGCCGCCCCCGGCGCGCCCCGGGGTGGCCCGTGCCACAGGCCTCACCCGGAGTGCCCCGTGTCCTCACTCCCGGTGGCGGGCATAGCCTCGGGCGCATGAGCGAGCGGAGCGAGCGAAGCATCAGCGGGCGCGCACGGGCGAATGCCCCTGGCGAGCGACGGGGGCACCTCCCGGCCGCCAAGGCCGGGGGAGAGGCGGGCGCATGAGCGACGACAGCGGTGCGGAGGCCCTCGGCGGCGCCGAGGAGCCCGGGGCGGCGGTCGCACCCGCCGGGTTCGAGCTGGGGACGGACGGACCGAAGGTGATCCTGGCCGGACTGGACGGCTCGGACTCCTCCTGGCGGGCCACCGCCTACGCGGCCGGTCTGGCCCGGCGGCAGGGCGCGACCCTCGCGGTGGCGTACGTGCAGCCCGTGCTCGGCGCGGCCACGGCACTGGCGGGAGCGGCCGTGGAGGAGACGACGCAGGAGATCGCCGAGGAACTGCTGGCGGCCCTGCGCGACGCCGAGCAGCGGATGAAGGACGTGTGGCGCGTCGAGTGGCGCTTCCTGACCATGCGCGGCGACCCCTATACGGGGCTGGCCAAGCTGGCGAACGACCTGCGGGCCGACGCGGTCGTCGTCGGCGCCTCCGAGCAGGCCGGGCACCGGGTGATCGGCTCGGTGGCCGTCCGGCTGGTGAAGGCGGGGCGCTGGCCGGTGACCGTCGTGCCGTAGCGGCTCGTGCGGCGGGCCAGGGCGCGGGGCCGGCCCGGCGGGGCGCTAGGCTCCGCACCCATGATCGAGATCACGGGGGTCCAGGCGGAGCCTGGCGGCAGCGTCACACTGAGCTTCGAGGACGAGCGCTTCACGGTCGATCCGGTGAAGACGGGGTGGGACTGGCGCGGGATCTTCCTCGCCGGGTTCGGGATCTTCATGCTCCTGGCGCTGGTGTCGCTGTTCGGCTTCGGCTACGTCATCGGCAAGGCCCACCTCGCGAAGCTGGAGACCGCGAACGCCGTCTTCTTCTTCTCGTGCTTCGGGCTCTCGCTGCTGTCCGGCGCCCTGGCCTGGTTGAGCGAGCAGATCGTCGACTTCTTCGGCAGCAGCAAGCCGGCGAAGTACACGCTCGCGGTCGAGCGCATCGCGGGGATCCAGTACGAGCAGACCGACCCGCAGGGCGGCCTGCGGGCCACCGTGCGCAAGGCGGACGGCGACGTCGTCCGGCTGACCGTGGCCGGTGCCGAGGGCCCGGAGCTGTACCAGGCGTTCGACCGGATGTTCCGGCCGGCCGCCCCGCGGTACGGAGAGGCCCCGCAGTACGGCGTGCGCTGAGCCGGGGCCGCCCAACGGGCGTGCGGCACGGCGGAGATAGGGTGCGTGACCATGACGGACACGCCGGTCACGCACCCCCGCCAGCCCGAGCCCGCCCACCAGCCGACCGACTCCGCCCACCAGACCGGCAGTGACCTCCACCTCGACCTGCCCGCCACCGGCGGCCGCAGAGCGGCCCTGATGACGGCGCTGCGCGAGGCCATCCGCAGCGGACGGCTGGCCCCCGGCACCCGGCTGCCGCCCTACCGCACGCTCGCCGCCGACCTCGGGCTCGCCCGCAACACCGCCGCCGAGGCCTACGCCGAACTCGTCGCCGAGGGCTGGCTCACCGCCCGCCAGGGCTCCGGGACCACCGTCGCCGAGCGCGCCGAGCCCGTGCCGACGACCAGGGCCCGCCGCCCCTCCGTCCGCCCCGGGCCCGTCCACGACCTGCGCCAGGGGCAGCCCGACGCCGCCTCCTTCCCGCGCTCAGGCTGGCTCGCCGCCGGGCGCCGTGCCCTGACCGCCGCGCCCAACGAGGCGTTCGGGCCGGGCGACCCGCAGGGGCGGCGCGAACTGCGCACCGTCCTCGCCGACTACCTGGCCCGCGCCCGCGGCGTGCGCACCGACCCCGACCGGATCGTCGTCTGCTCCGGCTTCGCGCACGCGCTGCGGCTGCTGTTCGACGGCGCGGGCGCCGTCCTGGCCGCCGGGGAGAACGGCCCGCTCGCCGTCGAGGGCTACGGGCTGCCGTTCCACCGCGGGCTGCTGGCCCGCGCCGGGGTCACCACCGTGCCGCTCCCGCTGGACGAGGACGGCGCCAGGACGGCCGAGCTGACGGGCGGCCGCGGGTACGGGGGGAGCCGGGGTCTCCAGGACGTCCGGACGGTCCTCCTCACCCCCGCCCACCAGTTCCCCACCGGCGGGCCGCTGCACCCCTCCCGGCGCGCCGCCGTCGTCGACTGGGCGCGCGGTCGCGGCGGGCTCGTCCTGGAGGACGACTACGACGGGGAGTTCCGCTACGACCGCCAGCCGGTCGGCGCCGTCCAGGGCCTCGACCCGGAGCGCGTGGTCTACTTCGGCACGGCGAGCAAGAGCCTGTCGCCCGCGCTGCGCCTCGGCTGGATGGTGCTGCCCGACCACCTGGTCGACCGGGTGCTCGCGGCCAAGGGCGAACGCGAGGGCTGGGCCAGCGCGTTGGACCAGCTGACGCTCGCCGAGTTCATCGGCTCCGGCGGCTACGACCGGCACGTGCGCGGGATGCGCCGCCGCTACCGGGACCGTCGGGACCGGCTGGTGACCGCCCTCGCCGAGAGCGCGCCGCACGTCGCCGTCTCGGGCATCGCGGCCGGTCTGCACGCCGTCCTGCAGCTCGCGCCCGGGACCGAGCGCTCGGTCCTCAAGGCCGCCGCCTACCGGGGCCTCGCCGTGGAGGGGCTCGCCGACTACCGGCACCCGGGGCTCGCGGCGCAGGACATGCCCGCCGCCGACGGCCTCGTGGTCGGCTACGCGACCCCGCCCGACCACGCCTACCAGGCGGCGCTCGCCGCGCTGTGCGACATCCTGCCGCCGCCGGCCTGAGCGGGGGAGGGGCCCCAGGAGCGTCGTCCAGCGGGCCTCGCCACGCACCCGGCGGCGTGGCGGGCAGGATACGGTGCCGGGCGACGGCTGGAGGGCGGAACGCGTGCGCAATGGCCCGGCGCGTCCGCCCGTGCGTCGTCACCCGGTACCAGCCGCAGCGGAGGGGAGCAACGGAAGCGGTACCGCCCCCTACGCTCCATGGACATGCGCAGAACACACCTCAGCCGTTCCGCTCTTGCCGTGATCCCGGTCGCCGCCGGCCTGCTCCTCTCCGCTGCGCCCGCCCAGGCGGCCGCGCCCCTGCCGCTCACGGCCGTCGTGGACCGGGCGACGACCACCCCGGGCGGCTCGTTCACGCTCACGCTGGCGCTGACCAACCCTTATGACACGCCCATCCAGTTCGTCTACCAGAGCGTCCAGCCGACCTACCCGACCACCCTGGAGACGGGCCTCAAGTTCACCGCCACCGCGTGCGGCACCCAGACCAACGGGTGCAGCGAGAACGTGCACGGCGGCATCGCCCGTTACAACGTGCCGCTCGCGCCCGGCGCCTCCAGCAGCTTCAGCGTGACCTTCACCGTCGACAAGGACTCGGCCTGCGGACCGTCCACCCGGATCGACCTCTACACCTACCTGTACTACGAGTACAACGCTGGCCTGTCCAACAACTCCGGCATCGTCGACGTCCCCGGCACGCAGGTGCCCTGCGCCTGACCCGGTTCCCGCACCCCTTCGTCCGTCCCCCGAACCCCGGCGTACCGCCCGGCCTCCCCCGGCCTCTGAAGGTCCGACCTCTCCTGGATCCCACCGAATCCCCCCGATCCCCCGTCAGGTGCCGGCCACCCCCGTACCGGCACCTGACAGGCCGCCCGCGCGCCCGCACCCGGCCGCCTGTCGGTGGCGGCTGGCAGGCTGGACCCATGTCCGAACCGCTGTTCACCGACCCCGCCGACGACCTGCCCGTGCCGATGCCGTACGCCGTGTACACCGCCATCCGGGAACGGGCCGGGGAGCGGTCCGCCCCGCTCGTGGACCGGCTGCTCCGCTCCTCCCTCGCCCTGACCCCGGCCCCCGACGACGGGTCCGGCGACGAGCCCGCCACGGGCCCGGCCGTCGGCCTGCTCGGCGGTCCGGCCGCGTTGCCCGCCGACGTCGAGTGGCCCCGCCACGGCGAGCACCCGATGCAGTTCCTCGCCCAACTCGACTGCGCCGGGCTGGCGGAGGCCCACCGCACCACCGGTCCCGGCGGCCCGTGGCCGCTGCCGGCCGACGGCCTGCTGCTGTTCTTCCACGACGACCTGTTCTCGGACTACGCCGGGAACGGCTGCCGCGTCCTGCACGTCCCGGCCGGGGCGCCCCCGCGGCCCGAGCCGGCCGACCGCGGCGACTTCGCCCCGCTCGCCGCCGTGCCGCTGCGGGCGAACTGGGCGCTGTCCGCACCGTCGTACCAGGACCGCGAGCTGGAAGACCTGTTCCCCGACGACTTCATGGTCGCGCTCGACCTCGCCTCCGACTTCCGCGACCACCTGCCCGGCCCCGATGTCCGGGTGCTCGGCTGGTGCGACACCGACACCGGACGGCACGAGGGGCACCGTCCCCTGCTCCAGGTCGAGGCCTCGGCGGCCGGTGCGGACTGGGGCGAGACGGTCAACGTCTCCTTCTGGATCACGGACGAGGACCTGGCCGCCGGGCGCTTCGACCGCGTCCGCCACGGCATGGAGGTGGCCTGACCGCGGGCCCGCACACGAGCCACCGCACCGCCACGCCACAACCGGCTTGGCGGTGCGTCGTGTTGACGCCGCTCGCCACCCCGTCCGGCCCGTCGCGGGTCCGGTGAGCCAGGGCCTCGGCGGCCGGACCGGGCCCGCGGCGGCTCCGCGACACGGCCCTGGCCAGGGCTCCGGCACACGCGGATCCGCGCGGCGAACGGACGTTTGACAGGCTTCTCGCGCGGAGCGGGCGGATCCGGATCAGATTCACCCTATCGGGGGGCGCTCGGCCGCCGTACGGCTCTGGCCGGGCCCCGGTGATCTAGGGTTCCGGGTGGGCCGCCGGGAGAAGGCGCCCCCGATTGCGCAGACTTCGCCAAACCCCCCACCGATACGCGTACCTGATGATCCGTCATGGCTTTGGCCAGGACGGTTCGGTCCGACCTGCCCGCGTGATTCGACCAGATGAAGGAGACCCCTGCCGATGCCCGTCGACACCAGCACGGAGACACAGCAGGCACAGCAGCAGTCCCTCGCCACAGCCGCTGCCCGCAACCTCGCGACCACCACCAAGTCCGCACCGCAGATGCAGGAGATCACCTCCCGCTGGCTGCTCAAGGTGCTCCCCTGGGTCGAGGCCCACGGTGGCGCCTACCGGGTGAACCGTCGCCTCACCTACACCGTCGGCAACGGCGTGGTCGAGTTCATCAAGACCGGCTCCGAGGTCCGGGTGATCCCCCGCGAGCTCGGCGAGCTCGCCCTGCTGCGCGGCTACGAGGACGACGACGTGCTCACCGCCCTCGCCGACCGCTGCCAGCAGCGGGACTTCGGCCCCGGCGAGGTGCTCGTCACCCAGGGCGATGCGGCCGACCGGATCTACCTGATCGCGCACGGCAAGATCAACAAGATCGGCACGGGCAAGTACGGCGACGAGACGATCGTCGGCGTGCTCGGCGACGGCGACCGCTTCGGCGACGACGCCATCCTGAACCCGGACGCGGTCTGGGAGTACACCGTCAAGAGCGCCACCGCCGGTGTCGTCCTCACACTCAGCCGTCGTGACTTCGAGCAGATCCGCGACAACGCGCCGACCCTCCGGGAGCACCTCCAGGAGTTCCTGACCCTGCCGCTGCAGGCGCAGAACGAGCGCGGCGAGGCCGAGATCGCCATGTCGGCCGGCCACCACGGCGAGCACGAACTGCCCGGCGCCTTCGTGGACTACGAGCTGAAGCCGCGCGAGTACGAGCTCAGCGTCGCGCAGACCATCCTCAAGGTCCACACCCGCGTCGCGGACCTGTACAACCAGCCGATGAACCAGATCGAGCACCAGCTGCGCCTGACCATCGAGGCCCTGCGCGAGCGGCAGGAGTTCGAGATGATCAACAACCCGGAGTTCGGCCTGCTCAACAACGCCGACTTCGACCAGCGGATCCAGACCCACTCCGGCCCGCCCACCCCCGACGACCTGGACGAGCTGCTCAACCGCCGCCGTGACCCCGACTACCTGCTCGCCCACCCGCGCGCCATCGCGGCGATCGGCCGCGAGCTCAACGCCCGCGGGATCTACCCGCACCACGTCGACCTCGGCGGGCAGCAGGTGCCGGCCTGGCGCGGGGTGCCGATCCTGCCGTGCAGCAAGATCCCGATCACCAAGGAGAACACGAGCTCGATCCTCGTGATCCGTACCGGCGAGGACAACCAGGGCGTCATCGGCCTGCACCAGACCGGCCTGCCGGACGAGTACCAGCCGTCGCTGTCGGTCCGCTTCATGGGCATCGACGAGAAGGCGATCATCTCCTACCTGGTCAGCGCCTACTACTCGTGCGCGATCCTGGTACCGGACGCGGTCGGCGTCCTGGAGAACGTCGAGATCGCGCACGGCCGCCACTGAGCGCAGGGCGGCCCCTGGCCGCCGGACCGCGAGCGGCGGTCGCTTTCCGCTCCCGGAACGAGCCGAGGCCGTAACCGGCCCGCTCGAAGATCGTTTGACCAGATGACGGACGGCCCGCCCCGGAGGCGGGCCGTTCGCCTGACGGGGGGCGGCGGGCCCGGGGCCCGCGATCCGCACGGCACGTGCCGGTTCTGCCGCGCCCCTCCGTCCGGCTTTCCTGCCCCAGAGCACTCTGCCCGCAACGGCGGTGTGCTTTCCCGACGATCCGAGAGGTGGGTGGATCCATGCCGCAGCCCCGGCAACTCCGACGGATACCGGTGGACGGCGGAGGACGTGCCCGCCGCGGGCGAAAGGCGCGGGTGGCCGGTGCGGCGGTCGGTGTGGTGGCCATGTGCGCGCTGCTGAGCGGCGCGTCGGCCTCGGGCGCCGTGCGCCACGGCGGGGGGCAGCCGAACGGGCCGGTCGCCGACGTCTGCGTCTGCACCGGTGCGGACGTGTCGGTGGACGCCGGGCCGGACGGGCACGACGTCAGCGTCGGGGTCGGGGTCGGTGTGGACGTCCAGGTGCACTGGCACCACCCGTGCCGGCCGCACCACGATGACGACGATGATGACGGCGGCGGGCAGCACGGCCAGGCCGGGGACGGCGGCGGGGACCACTGGGACCACGGGTACCACTGGGGACACCATCACCATTCCTGCCCGAGCCCGAGCCCGAGCCCGAGCCCGAGCCCGAGCCCGACGCCCACGCCGACCCCCGCCCCGACCCCCACGCCGAGCGCCACACCGCCGACCCCCACCCCGACCCCCACGCCGAGCGTCACACCGCCGCCCCCGATGCGCACACCGGCGCCTCCGCCCTCTTCGCCGGCACCTCCGCCGCCGCCCGCACCGGCGCCGGCCCCGCGGCTTCCCGCCCCGGCCGTGCCGCAGACGCCACGGCCGGCGCCCCCCGTGTTCCCCGCGCCCCCCGCGGCCCCTTCACCGAGCCCGGCCGCCGTGCTCCCCACCCCAGCGGCGAGCCCGCCGGCGCCGCCCCCGGTGACCCCGGCGTGGCCGACCCCTGCGCCGCAGGTCCGCTACCACGTGCCGGTCGGTCAGCCCCTGGCGGAGGCCCCGGTGCACCACCGCACCGCCAAGACGACCACCACGATGCTCATCGTGACCGTGCCCGCGGTGATCGCGGCGGCCGCGCTGCGCCCGGGCCGCGGCGGTGGTGGCGGTGGCCGTGGCCGGTCGAGCGGTTCCTGACCGCCACCCGCCCACCCCTGAACAACCCATGAACAACCCGCTGGGCCCGGACCTTTCGCGTCCGGGCCCCACCCCGACATTCCCCGTCACCGAGCAGAGCCAGAGAAGGGAGTCCCCATGGACGAGTGGGTCGCTTTGGCCATCGCCATGGCGGCGGCGTGCGCCGTCGTCGTGGCGGTGGTCGTGCTACGGCACCGCCGGGTGGGCACCGTGAAGCACGCCGAGACCCCGGACGTGATCGAGTACATCACGATGATGATCGGCGTGGTCTACGCGATCGTCCTCGGCCTCGCGATCGCGGGCGTCTGGGAGGCGCGCGGAAGCGCCCAGGACGGCGTGTTCCGCGAGGCCCAGTCGCTCCAGGAGGTGAGCGACCGGGCGGTGGTCTACCCGGCCGAGGTGCGCGACAAGATCAGGGCCGACGTGGACGCCTACGTGTCGTACGTCGTCCAGGTCGAGTGGGACTACATGCGCGACCACGGGAACGTCTCCGACCGGGGCAACGAACTGCTGGCCCAGGTGCGTTCGGACGTCGCCACCAGGCAGCCCGCGAACGAGCTGGAGGCGCAGACCTACCAGCCCGTCATGGACCGGATCGCCGCCGCCACCGACGCCCGCAACGCGCGCGGGCAGAACGCCGGGCCGACGATGCCCGGGGTGGTCTGGTTCGGGCTGATCGCGGGCGGGCTGGTCACCTTCGGCATGCTCTTCGCGCTCCAGATCCGGCGCACGCAGCGGGAGTTGGTCCTGGCCGGCTGCTTCAGTGCGCTGATCGCCTTCCTGCTGTTCATGATCTGGGACTTCGACGACCCGTTCGGCGGGAGCGTCCGTGTCACCACGCAGGCGTTCACCGATCTGTTTCCCCACCTGAACCTCGGTGGCGGCGACTAGGCGCCGAAGGACCGGGGGCCGTGCGGATCGATCGCCGATCCGCACGGCCCTGATTCATGTCCGACGATCAGTCAGCGCAGGCTGTCGTCCATGGTGTTCAGCAGCGTGCCGGAGGCGTCGTCGTTCTCCAGGGAGAAGGCGAACATGCCGCCCAGGCCCTTGCCCCTGGCGTAGGCGCCGCGGGCCTGGATGGCCTGCGGGGTGTCGCCGGTCCAGAAGTTGGTGCCGTCGTAGACCCAGCTGCTCTCGGTGACCGGGTCCCAGTGGGTGTTCGCGGCCGTCGGGGTGAGCTCCTTCCAGGCGGCCAGGCCGGCCTCCTGGCTGAGCGGCTTGGCCGCGGTCGGGCCGGTCGCGCTCTGGTAGAGGCCGTAGTTCGAGCCGGCCGGCACGCCCGTCCAGCCGCGCCAGTAGAACGGGATGCCGAGGACCAGCTTGTTCGCCGGGAAGCCGCCGGGGATGCCGTACTCCGGAAGACCCGTGGTGTAAGCGGCGAGCATGGTGTCCACGTTGTACTTGCGGGTGCCGGGGGTGATCGGCGTGGTCGGGTCGGCCGGGCTGTCGTGCAGCGGGTCCTGGTGGTTGGTCGGGCCCTTGGCGTCCCAGGCGCCGTGCATGTCGTAGGACATGACGTCGGCGTAGTCCAGGTAGGCGCCGATCTCGCCGGTCTCCAGCTGGGCGATCTTGTCCTGGCCGCTGGGCAGGGCGGCGGTCAGCAGGAAGCGCTTGCCCTGGGCGGCGCCGAGGGCGTCCAGCTGGGTGCGGAACTCCTTGAGCAGCAGGGTGAAGTTCTGCTTGTCGTTGGGGGAGTAGTGATTGCCGGTGTGGCCTCCGGCCGAGGCCGGGTACTCCCAGTCGAGGTCGACCCCGTCGAAGATGCCGGCCGCCGAGGCGGGGCCGCCGGAGGCGTCGCCGGCGACGCCGGTCGGCAGGTCGCCCTTGAGGAACATGTCGACGCACGACGAGACGAACGCCTTGCGGGAGGCGTCGGTCGCGGCGGCGTCGGAGAAGTACTTGGAGTACGTCCAGCCGCCGATGGAGATGGTGAAGCGCAGGTTCGGGTACTTGGCCTTGAGCTGGCGCAGCTGGTTGAAGTTGCCCTTGAGGGGCTGGTCCCAACCGTCGTCGGTGCCGTCGACGCTGTTCGCGGCGGTGTAGCCGTCCTGGTAGTCGGCGTATGCGTCACCGGCGCCGTCACCGGCGTTCGGGTCGCTCTCGTTGGCCGAGTCGGAGGCCTTCACCGCCTGGAAGCAGGTGAACTTCGCCGGGTCGATGTTGGCGAACGCGTAGTGGACGACGTCGAGCTTGCCGGCCGCGCCGCTGGTGTCGACGTTCTTCGGGTAGTACGCGTTCTCGTAGATGCCCCACTGGTCGAAGTAGGCCGAGCGGACGGGCCGTCGGGCGGGCGCGGTGGCGGTCGTGGTGGACACCGGCGCGGACTGGGCGGAGGCGTGGCCGCCGGAGTAGGCCTGCACGCTGAAGGTGTAGCCGGTGCGGGGGAGCAGCGAGCTGACCGCGACCGAGGGGCCCATCGAGGTGGCGACCAGCTGTCCGCCGGACCACACCTTGTAGGCGACCGGGCCGTCGCCGGAGGGCAGCGTGGAGGGCTGCCAGGTCAGCACGACGGCATCGGCGGTGACCTTGGTGACGGAGACGCCGGTGGGCGTCGTGACCTTGCCGTCCCCGGCGGGACCGCTCGCCGTCGCGGTGGCGGTCGGGGTGGGGCTGCCGGTGGCGGTGGGGCTGGTCGAGGGGGTGGGGCTCGTGGTCGCGGTGGGGCTGCCGGTGGCGGTGGGGCTCGTCGACGAGGTCGGCCCGGACGGGCCGGTCAGCGCGAGGTCGTCGGCGTAGTAGGTGCCGGTGCCGTACCAGCCGTGGGTGAAGACGGTGACCGAGCTGGTCGTCGCCCCGGTGGTGAACGTCGTGCTCAGTCGGCTCCATCCGGTCGCCCCCGGCGTCCAGGTCGAGGAGTTGACGCCGGCCCCGGTGGCACCGAGGTAGACGTAGCTGCCCTGCACCCAGCCGGAGAGCGTGTAGGCGGTGTTCGGTTGTACGGCGACGGTCTGCTGGCACTGCGCGGTGTCCGAGGCCGAGGCGGCCCCGCTGAGCGCGTGGGTCCCGCCGTGCGCCGGGGTGGTGACGACCGAGCCGTTCGAGCAGGTCCAGCCGGCCAGGGTGCCGGTCTCGAAGTCGCCGTTGGTCAGCAGGTTGACGGTCGCGGCGGACGCGGGGCCGAGGGTGAGCGCGAGGGCGGCGGTGCCGGTGGTGAGGGTGGCCGCGAGGGCCAGGGCGGTGGCCCGTCTGCGCGGTGCGGCCCGGTGCGCGCCGGGGCGCGCGGGCATGACGCGGTCGTGCATGCGGTGTGTCCTCCGGATGTGTGGGGGTTCCGGCGGTGCGGTGGCCCGGGTGGGCCGTGGGGAGCCGTGCCGGGCGCTGTGGGGGCGCGCGGGCGGGTGGCGCGTGAACTCGGTACCACAGATTGGACTGGACCAATAATCCGCGTCAAGGGTTCGCCGGTCCCGGCCGCGCCCTCGCCGGTCCCGGCCGTGCCCTCGTCGGTCCCGGCCGGTGCCGGGCCCTTCCCCCGGCCGGCGGTGTCCACCGGCCGGACCCTTCCCGGGTGAGGCTTGCGCGGACCGGTAAGTTGACCGGTACCTCGCAGGCCCGCCGAACGGAGGACTCGCCATGGACAGCCAGGACTGGGACGACCGCTACGCCGCGGAGGAGCTGGTGTGGGGCGCCGGTCCCAACCTGTGGGTCGTCCGTGAACTGACCGGCCACGCGCCCGGCCACGCCCTGGACATCGCCACCGGCGAGGGCCGCAACGCGATCTGGTTGGCCGGCCAGGGCTGGGACGTCACCGGGCTGGACTTCTCCGCCGTCGCCGTCGAGCGCGCCGAACGGCTCACCGCCGAACTGCCCGACGACGTCGCCGACCGGCTCACCTGGCGCCACGACGACGCCCGCACCTTCGACCCGCCGGCCGCCGGCTACGACCTCGTCCTGGTCGCCTACCTCCAGGTGCCCGCCCGCGACCGCCGCGCCGCCCTGCGCCGCGCGGCCGACGCGCTCGCACCCGGCGGCACCCTGCTGGTGATCGGGCACGACCTGCGCAACCTCGCCGAGGGCGTCGGCGGCCCGCAGGACCCGCGCGTCCTGTACGGCCCGGAGGACGTCCTCGCGGACGTCGCCGACCACGGCCTGACCGTCGTTCGGGCGGAGAGCGTCCTGCGCCCGGTCGGCGGCGACCCGGGACACGAGGGCCGGGCGGGCCAGGGCGGCGGCGGGGCCGGCGACACCGCCGTCGACGTGCTGGTGCGCCTGGAGCGGGGCGCCGCGTGACCTCTCCGCTCTCCCGCCGCGCCCTGCTCACCGGGCTCACCGCGGTCGTGCCCGTGCTGCTCTCCGGCTGCTCGTCGAGCTCCAAGAAGTCGGCCAAGGCCGCGAACGCGACCGCCGCCCGCGCGAGCGATCCCGGCGGCGACGCCTTCGTGATGATCATCCGGCACGGCGAGAAGCCGGACGGCGGCACGCCGGGCCTGGACGAGAACGGCAAGCACGACGGCAAGTCGCTCACCGAGCGGGGCTGGGCGCGCGCCAAGGCACTGCCCAAGCTGTTCGGCCCGCCGGCCACCGGGCTCCGCACGCCCGCCGGGATCTACGCCGCCTCCGACCAGGGCCCGCTCGCCGGCGCGCACCGGATGCGGCAGACCGTCACCCCGCTGGGCGCCGCGCTCGGGCTGAAGGTCGACATCACCTACGCCGAGTCCCAGGAGACCGAGCTCGCCGGGGCCGCGCTGGCGGGCGCCCAGCCGGTGATCATCAGCTGGGAGCACGGGCGCATCCCCCGGATCGTGGAGGCCCTCGGCGCGACGGGCAGCGGCGCGCCTGCGGTGTGGCCGGACCGCTTCGACCTCGTCTGGGTGTTCTCCCGGACGGCCGGCGGGCCGTGGACGTTCCAGGAGGTGCACCAGCACCTGCTGGACGGCGACTCCTGAGCGCCCGTCCGGCCCGGAGCAGCCACCAGGATCCCACAACGAGCCACCGCACGAGTGCAGTTCACCCAAGGACACCCCGAACGGCGGTCCGCTGCACTACCACTGGCCGCATGGACGACGACGTGGTGCCCATTCCCGAGCACCTCACCATCCGGGTCACCCACACCGACGACCCGGTCTCCGCCGTGGCCGGCCTGGAGGCGTGGGAGTCGCGCGAACGCTATCCGGACCTGCTCATGATGCCGCCGGTCTTCGGCTCGATCGAGCGCACCCCCGAGGGGGCCTGGCGGATCCTCTGCTTCCACGCGGGCACGCCGCAGGGCGCCCGCGACGACCTCGGGCACGTCTTCCGCTGCTGGGCGCACGGCGAGCCCGGGGGCCGGTGGGCCGCCCCCTGGGACATCACCGACGCCGAGCGTGCCGCCTACACCGCCGCCTACGAGCGGCTGGAGTGGGAGAAGCTCGACGAACTGGCCGTCGCCGGGCGGCGGTACCGGGTCTTCCGTGCCGAACAGGTGCTGCGCGGGGGCCCCGAGGGCGTCGAACCGCCGCGCCCCACGGACCCGGACCCGGCGCCGGTCGGCCGGGGGCACCGGGCGCCGTCCCGGGTCGACGGCTTCGTGATCGACCCGGCCGCGGCCGTCTCGCTGGTCGACGGCATCGTCCGACTCGACCTCATGACCCTGGTGCCCAGCGGCCGTTCGATCACCGAGGAGGTCCGCGAGGACGCCAGGCGGGCCTCCGCGCGTCACCCGAACGTGTTCGTGCTCCCCGCGCACTGCGCCGTCGCCGAACAGCGGGACGGGCGCTGGGGCCCGATGACCGGTGCCTGCGAGACCCCGCAGGCCGCCCGTGACACCCTGGCCGCCTACCTGCGCGAGTTCGCGCCGATGACCGACCCCGGTCTCGGCGAGGAGGAACTCGCCGCCTACGCCGCCGCGGCCGACCGCCTGGACGCCCTCCGGGCCAATGCCGTCGAGGCCGCCGGGCGCCGGTTCCAACTGGTGCGCGTCGAGCCGGTGGTGCGGCTCGGCCCGGACGGCCCGGAGCAGCCGCGCCCGTCGGATCCCGACCCGGACCTGCCGATCATGGTCCAGGAGGCCCGGGACCGCGCGGCGGGACTGGTGCCCGAGGACGAGCGGGACTGAACCGGGCGCGCAAGTCTGCCGGGGTGGAGGGGAACCCCCGTCTCCCCTCCACCGCCGGAGCCCGTGGTCAGGTGCGGTGCCGGCCACCCGGAGCCCGTGGGGTGGCTGCGGGTGGCCGGCGGCGCATGCAATGCGCGCATGCGGCACCTTCGTTCGCCGACCGGACGGAGCCGGGACCTGCCCCCGTGTCGCGGCGGGACGGCCCCCGTGTACTGCCCGTCCACGCCTTGCAGGTCCTCACCGTCCGATGCGGCGTCGCGACCGATCGTGCATACACGGACCCCGGTCTGTCAAGGATGCTTGATGGCAACGCCGTTCCGCTGACTTCTCGTCACGTATGCTTGACGACGCTGGACCCGACACCGCGAAGGAGTGCACAGGAAGATGGCCGAGGACACCGCGGCTCACCGCCGGACCATCGCGGAGCGACTCACGCACCTCATGAGCACCGGACACCCCGACGGCACCGGCCCACGGGACTACCACGCGGTGGAGCAGGCCAGCCAGGAGTACGCGGAGCGGTACCCCGGCAGCCCCACGATCAGCCGTCAGACGGTGCACAACCTGCGCAACGAGCGCGTCGCGAACCCGGGCATCAACAGCCTGACCGCGCTGGCGAACGTCTACCGCGTGCCGATCTCGTACTTCCTCTCCGAGGGGGACGCCGCCGGCGGCACGCCCGCACCCGACCCGGAGATGGTGCTCCAGCGCCTCGACGGCATCCTCAAGGTGCTCCAGCCCGACACCGCGGCGGTCCTCGACGACGACGCCCGCGTCGCCGTCCTCGCCGCCAGGAACTGCCCGATCGGCAGCGACGCCCTCGACGGCCTGCGGGCCGGCCGGTGGGACGAGCGGCTGCGCCTGCCGCTGGACGAACTCGCCGCCAGGATCAGCCTCCCGGCCGGCTACTTCGTCGACCACCGCATCCCCGCCGCGGATCCCAACGACCTGCTGCTGCTGGGCGCGCTGAAGGCCCAGGGGGCCAGAGGCATCGCCCTGCGCCAGGTCGCGGGGCTGCCCGAGGACGCCTTCCAGGCCCTCTCGCCCATGCTGGACCTCCTGAGCAAGGCCGATCCGCGCCGCCGCATGTGAACGGGCGCCGCCCGGCGGGACCGGGCGGGGCCGATTCGTTAGGCTCCCCTCCACGCGGTCCTCGACCGAGCGGCAAGGGGGAGCCCGATCAGCGTCCGGGGGCTGGCGTGCCGTTTGTCCGATGGAAGCAGAACGAACGCCTCTGGGGGCCGGAGTTGAACGACAAGGACCTGCGAAAGCACTGCGCCGACGTGGTGGCCCGGATCGACCTCCCGAGCCCCTTCAGCATCAACTCGCTCGTCGACAGCGTCGAGCGGCAGCGCGGACGCGGGATCTCGCTCGTCCCGATCCCCCTGCCGGTCCGTCAGGGCAGCCCCTGCGGCCTGTGGGTGGCCACCGACGACGTCGACTACGTCCTCTACCTCGCGGACACCAGCCGGGCCCACCAGGAACACATCGTCATGCACGAGCTCGGCCACATGCTGCTCGGCCACGGCTTCAGCGAGGCCG
The DNA here is from genome assembly GCF_040650235.1 of Kitasatospora sp. NPDC048722. Classification (NCBI taxonomy): domain Bacteria; kingdom Bacillati; phylum Actinomycetota; class Actinomycetes; order Kitasatosporales; family Streptomycetaceae; genus Kitasatospora; species Kitasatospora sp. NPDC048722. The sequence goes on along the minus strand of NZ_JBEZGX010000002.1, from coordinate 168,313 downwards.
ACCAGGACGAGGCCGCCCGGCTCCTGATGCCCACCCTCGACCCGCGCTTCGTGCAGTCCGTCCTCGCCCGCTCCGTCTACACCTCGCAGGAGGAGCGGGCCGCCGAGTACGTCGCCTCCCTGCTCCCGTTGCGGGCCGGCCGCGCGCCCTCCCGCACCAGGCAGGAGGCCGTGAGCCCCGGGATGGCCAACCTCGTCCGGCACATCGGCGCGGCCCTGGAGCGCAATTCACGCTAAGGTCGAGCCCCGTGCTGCTGCTCACCGTCGTCTACGCCGTACTCGCGGTCATCACCTGGACCGCCTTCTTCTACAAGGTCCGCGACCTCGTGCGCGACTGGCGCAACCGGGAACTCCAGATCCTGTGCCTGTCGATCGCCACGTTCGCCGCGCCGTTCGTCCTGGCCTCGCCCCACGTCTACATGGGGATCGACCGCCTCCTCGGCGTGCCGAACATCGCGACCCTGATCATCTACGTCTGCGTGGCGGTGTGCGTCTCCGGGTTCATCGCCCTGCTGGTGTCCTGGTCCTCGGCCCAGAGCGGGATGAGGGTGCGTCACTGGCTCGGCGTGGGCTACTCGTTGGCGACCATCGCCGCCATGGCCGTCTTCTTCTTCCTCGGCAACGTCGACGGCGTCGAACACCCGGTGGACTTCGACGTCACCTTCGCCGAGGTGCCCTACATCTCGGTCTTCCTGCTCAGCTACCAACTCCTCTTCACCACCAGCATGGTGATGCTCATCGTGCTCTGCCGCCGTTACGCCGCGGCGGTCGACCGCCCGTGGCTGCGCCGGGGCCTGCGCACCGTCGCCCTCGGCGCGTTCTTCGGCCTCGGCTACGGCGTGCCCAAGATCCTCAACATGCTCTGGGACCAGGTCGCCACCTCGCCCCTGCACACCGTCAGCAGCATCGGCGCCCCGCTGTCCGCCAGTGTCTCGGCCCTGCTGTTCTCCGTGGGCTTCACCATGCCCGCGTGGGGGGAGGGGCTGGACCGCCTGCGCGAGATCGCGGTCTCCTACCGCGCGTACAAGCGCCTCTACCCGCTGTGGTACGACCTCGCGACCGCCTTCCCGGAGCTCGTCCTCCTCCCGTCGAACGACCGTCAGCAGCCCTGGTCCGCCAGGGCGCTGCTCGCCCCGCCGGCCATCGGGATCCGTGAGGGCCGGATGACGCTCTCGCCCCGCGGCGGCGAGCAGGCCGACAGCCTCCAGGACCTCGACCTGCTCGTGGCCCGCCAGCGGGTGGAGATCCGCGACGCCCAGCTCCGGTTGCGCCCCTACTTCACGGACACGACCGCGAACGCGGCGCGGGCCCTCGCCCGGGAGCGTGACCTCGCACCCGACGAGGTCGAGGCCGCCGTGGAGGCCGCCCAGGTGAGCGTGGCCCTGCGGACGCACGCCGCCGGGGCGCCCGTGCCGGCGCGGGCCCCCGGCCGCCACGAGCCCGCGGCCGTCGACCCGGCCGAGGAGGTCGCCTTCCTGGTCAAGGTCGCGGTCGCCTACAAGACCTCTCCGGTGGTCGCCGCCGTCACCGAACGCTGCGGCGCGGCAGGGGCCTTCGACGCCGGGGTCGCCGCCTCATGACGCACGCCGCGACGCTGTTCGACGGGACGCTGCTGACCGACCCGCACGCGGGCTACGCGCACCTGCGCACGGCCTGCCCGGTCGTCCGCACGACGACACCGGACGGTGCGCCGGTATGGCTCGTCACCCGCTACGAGGACGTGCGCGCGGGACTGGCCGACCCGCGGCTGTCGCTGAGCAAGTCGACGGCCACCAGCAGCGGCACGCACGGCGCCTCGATGCCGTCGGCGCTCGACGCGCACCTGCTCAACATGGACCCGCCCGACCACACCCGGGTCCGCCGCCTGGTCGCGCCCGCCTTCACCGCCCGCAGCGTCGCCCGCCTGCGACCGGAAATCGAGCGCCGCACGGCGCAGCTCCTCGACCGCTTCCACGGTGGTTCGGCCGACGTCATGCGGGACTTCGCGACTCCCCTGGCGCTCACGGTGATCTGCGACGTGCTCGGCATCGCGGAGGAGGACCGCCGGGACTTCCGGACGTGGACGGACGCCCTGCGGTCGCCCGCCCCGGACGCTGCGCTCGCCTCCCGTCGGGCCCTGAAGGACATGCACGGCTACCTGGTCGGCCTGATCGCGGGAAAGCGGGCCCGGCCCGGCGACGACCTGCTCACGCAGATGCTCTCGGCCCACGAGGACGGTGACCGGCTCACCGAGCCCGAGCTCGTGGCCCTCGCCTTCCTCCTCCTCTTCGCCGGGTACGACAACAGCGCGAACCTCGTCGGCAACGCCGTCCTGGCGCTCCTGACCCACGAGGAGGCGCTGGGTGCCCTGCGGTCGGGCGGCCTCGCCGTCGGCCGGGTGGTCGACGAGGTCATGAGGTGGAACAGCCCGTCCATGCTGGCCTCCCGGCGCTTCGCCCGGGAGGACCTGGACATCGGCGGTGTCCGGATCGCCGCCGGGGAGCGGATCTGGATGTCCCTCGTCTCGGCCAACCGGGATCCGCAGCAGTTCGACGACCCCGGCCGTTTCGACCCCGCCCGCCACGACGCCGGCCGGCCCGAGGGCGGGCACCTCGGCTTCGGCCACGGCATCCACTACTGCCTCGGCTCGGCGCTCGCCCGCCTGGAGGCCGGGATCGCCGTCGAGGCGCTCGTCCGCCGCTTCCCGTCCCTGCGCGCGGCGGACCCGGAAGCGGCCGTCACGTGGTGCGAGTCCTTCCGCAACCGGGGGCCGCTCGAACTGCCCGTCAGCTGGTGACCCTTTCTCCTCCTCCCCGAGCAGGACAGCGCTTCGCCCCGCCGAGTGGGAACCCGGCGGGGCGAAGCGCTGTCACGGCTGTTCTTGTGTCAGTGACCGGACGGGGCCGCCGAGGGGGAGACGCCCGCGCTCGGGGTCGTCGTCGGCGCGGCGCTCGGGGTGGTGGTGGCGGTGGGCGTCGCGGTGGCGCAGCCGGCGGCCGTCGGGGTCGCGCCCGGGGTGGGCGTGCCGCTCGGCGTGGCCGTCGGGGACGGGGTGCCGGTGGGTGTCGGGGTGGCCGTGGGCGTCGCGGTGGCCGTCGGGGACGGGCAGGCGGTGGGGGTGCCCGTCGGGGTGGCCGTGGGCGTGCCGGTCGGGGTCGCCGTGGGCGTTCCGGTGGGCGTGGCCGTCGGGGACGGGCTGCCGCTCGGGGTGGCGGTCGGCGAGGGAGAGCCGCTGGGCGTCGGCTGCGGGTCCGCCGTGGGCGTCGGCTGGCCGGTCGGGTTGGGCTGCCCGGTCGGGTTCGGCTGGCCGGTCGGGTTCGGGGTCGGCGGGACGGGCGTGGGGGGCTGCGCGCTCGGCGAGGGCTGCGGCTGGACCGGCGTCGTGCCGGGCGTCGTCCCGGTCCCCGCGGTCGTGCCCGTGGTGGTGCCCGTGCCCGGCAGCGGGAACACCGGGAGGGGCGGCAGCGGTGGGAGGAGCGGCAGCAGCGGGGCCGGCCGGTCCGGGGAGGGAGTGACGGTGCCGCTGCCGAAGTGGGCCATCCAGTTCTTGACGGTCCGCAGGTACTCGCCCGAGTAGTTGTAGCTCAGGATCGCCCGGTCGAGCTGCGCCGGGTCGGCGAGGTCGCGGCCGTTGGCGCACAGGTAGCGGCCGGCGGCCTCGGCGGCGTCGAAGATGTTGTTCGGGTCGGCCTTGCCCTTGCCCTGGGTGTCGACGCCCCAGGTCGCCCAGGTGGACGGGATGAACTGCATCGGCCCGACCGCGCGGTCCCAGCGGGTGTCGCCGTCGAAGCGGCCGCCGTCGGTGTCGGCGATCGCGGCGTTGCCGCCGGTGCCGTCGAGCACCGGACCGAGGATCGGGCGCAGCGTCGTGCCGCTGGGGTCCACCTGGCCGCCGTCGGCCTGGCCGGACTCGACCTGGCCGATGCCGGCGAGCAGCTGCCAGGGCAGGTGGCAGCCGGGGGAGCGGGTGGCGAGCGAGGCCTCGGCCTGCTTGTACGCGGCGAAGACGGTCGCGGGCAGCGAGGCGCCGGTGGCGGCGAACGGGCCGGCTCCGGGCAGGCCGGGGATCGCGCCGGGCGGCTGGGGCAGCGGGACGGTGCCGCCGCCGTCGGCGGGCGAACCGGTGCCGAGGCCGGGGATCGTCGGGCCGCCCTGGGTGCCGGGGGCGGCGGACGCGGCGCCGTCGCCGGACTGCGCGGTCACGGAGTCGGCGGCGGCGACCGGGGCCAGACCGAGGCTGGTCATCTGGGAGCCGGTCAGGGCCGCGAGCGCGGTGAACGCCGCCGCCGTCCCGGTGACCCGCTTGCTCAGCCGCACCTTTCGCCCGTTGTCCGCGCTGACGAACCTCGCCGCCATGCCGTGCCCCTCCCCGTGTGCCTGTCCGATCGTCCCGCTCAACGGACGGGTGGTCGCCATCGTGCCTTCAGGTCCATGACGATCCCCCCGCCGGGATGATTAGTATCACGACGATCCGACCGCACCCGAGTGTCCGGCGGGCGTCCCGGGGCGCTCCGCCGCCTTGACACCGCACGTCCCCGGCGGGGCACGGTAGTTGGGAGCGGCCCGGTCGTGCGCGCACCGGGCGCGGAGCCGGCGCACCCGTGGGGCGGACCGGCGGTCCGGGGCACGGGGTGGTGCGTGCGCGGCCTTCCGGGCGCCCCGGCGCCGCCCGCCGGCCACCCCTCTGACCAGCCGGGATCGCGACGGGCCGGGGGCCGTTCCCTACCAGGACGGGCGCCCCGGCGCCAGGCCCCGGCCCCAACTGGGCCCTGGACGGGTGACGTTGTGATGAAAGTGGGCATGCCAGGAGTGCCGGACCGGCATGCTGTGCCCCGTGACCGTGCGGACAGAGGCGCAGATGTGGACGGAGGCCCCGATCGTGAGCGCGAACCTGCCGGAGGCCGTCGCCGAGGGGTCGGTCCTGCCGGCTCCCCCGAGAGTCGTGGGTGACCTGGCCCGGGACCTGAGCCAGGCGGCGGCGGCCGTCCGGGCGGTGTCGCGGGCCGGCGGCAGCGGGGGCGACGTCGCCGTGGCCGCGTACACCGCCGTGGTGTGCACCGGCCGTTCGGCGGCGCGGGCGCTGGAGGAGGCCGCCGCGTGGTGCCGCCAGGCGCCCGGGGCGGAGGTGCACTCGCTGGCCTGGGCCCGCGTGCCGGGGCACCGCGACGACGTCTACGAGTACCGCGTCACGCTGGCCGTCAGCTTCCCCGACGAGGAGACGGGGGAGCACTGCGGAGACACCCACCACGCACGGCGGTGAACCCGTACGATGGCGGCCATGAGTCTTGTGGACGCGAACGATCTGACGAACTCTTCCGCCGCCTCTGCTCCCTCGCCCACCGAGTCCGTCGCCGAGTCCGTCGCCGAGTCCGTTGCCGAGTCCGCTGCCGAGCCGCGTGAACTCTCCACCGCGGCCGCCGTCTGCGCCACCGTCCTCGGCATCGTCGCCGGTGCGGCCGTGCTGCTGGCGTCCTTCCACTGGCTGGGCTGGAACGTCCCGGTGCTCGGCGTGCTCGTCGCCAAGCTCGGGATCAAGCTCGCCGTCGGCGGGGTGGCGGGACTGGGCGCCGCGGTGGCCTGGCTGCGCACGCGCAGGGGCGCCGCCCGGACGTGACGTCCGGTCGGCGCCGCGCCGGGGGTGGTGCGGGATCAACCCGCCTGCGGGGAGGGACAGGTCAGGTCGTGCTCGGGCGCCAGGCCGTCCAGCAGGTAGCGCTCGACGACACCGGTCACGCAGGTGTTGGCGGTGGGGTACTGGCCGTGGTCGCCGTTGCCGGTGACGGTGACCAGCCGTGAGCCGCGCAGCGCGCGGTGGGCGCCGAGAGCGGCCTCGTAGTACGTCGCCGGGTCGTGCACCGAGTTGAGCATGACGGTCGGCGGCAGGTTCGCGCCCGTCACCTTCACGTGCGGGGCGTGGGTCTTGGGCCAGGACGCGCAGACCGCGCTGAAGGCCAGCGTCCGGGCGCCGGCCAGCGGGTAGCGGGCGGTGTTCTCGGCGCCGCGCTCGACCCAGGTGTCCAGGTCCCTGGTCCACGGGGTGTCGGCGCACGTCACGGAGAAGTACTCGGCGAGGAAGTCCGGGCTGAGGTAGTGGCCGAACACCTGCCCGGCCGTGTCCCTGGCCGCGGCGTCCGCGCCGTCCCAGTCGTCGACGGCCGCCAGCCCCTGCGCGAGGTAGGGGAAGTTCTCCTCCTCGTAGATCGCGCCGATCGCGCCGTTGTCGAGCTGGTTCGGGCCGATCGTCACCGACCCCGCGACGATCGGGCTGTCGTGCAGCGCCGCGCGCCGCTTCTCCCAGCGGTCCTTGACCTCCTGCGGCGTCGAGCCGAAGTGGTAGGTGCTGTCGCGGGCCGCGAGCCACGGCACGAAGTCCTCGTCGAACCGCCGCTGGAAGCTCATCGGCTGGCCGAGCTCGAACGTCTCCCAGGTGCCCTCGAAGCCGATGTTGCTGTCCAGCACCATCCGCTCGACCCGGTGCGGGAACAGCGTCCCGTAGTAGGCGCCGATCATCGAGGCGTAGGAAGGCCCGTAGTAGCCGATCTTCCGCTCGCCGAGCAGCGAGCGGAACAGGTCGAGGTCGTGGACGGTCTGCTCGGTGGTCAGGTAGGGGAGCAGGTCCCCGCTGTGCTCCTCGCAAGCGGCCACGAGGGTCTGGGCGTTGGAGACGACCCGGTCGATCGCCTCGGGGGACTGGTCGCGGTAGTCGCCCGCCATGAACTCCTGGAACTGCTCCGGGCTCTGGCACTGCGCCCGGGTGCTGCGCCCGACCCCGCGCTGGTCGAAGCTCACGATGTCGTAGGCGGCAGCGACCTTCGGGGCCTTGGTGGCGAGGCCGGCCGGGCGCAGCAGGCCCGAGGCGCCGGGGCCGCCGGCGGCCATCAGGAGGGTGCCCTGGCGGTGGGCCGGGTCGCCGGCGCGGTGGCGGGAGACGGCGATGGAGAGGTCGGCCCCGGCGTCCGGGTGGTGCCAGTCGCGCGGGACGGCCATGGTGGCGCACTCCAGGGCGGGCTGTCCGTCGCACGGCTTCCAGTCGAGCTGCTGCTGGGCGTAGCGGGTCGGGACGCTCACGGCGTCGCCCGGGTCCCGGGCGTCGTTCGGGGCGGCACTGGCGGTGGCGGGCAGTGCGAGCCCGGCCACCACGGCGGCGGCCACGGCGATGGCGGCGCGGCGGGTGCGGGAGGTGGTGGGCTTCGGGGCGGCGGTGGTGGCTGTCTTCACGTGGAAGATCCTGTCGGACCGGCGGCTGACGGGCGATCAGGCAGGCATCCGTTTCGGGGGTGGTGCCAGCTACACCCCCGTGCGGGGGCCGGCCCCCGGTCCGTCGCGTGAGGCGGACCAGGGACCGGGCGTCGGATCAGTACGCCGCGGTGAAGCGGGTGCGGCGGTGGGCGGGGGTCTCGACCTCGTCGAGGAGGGCGACGGCGAGGTCCTCCATCGAGATCGCGGAGTTGCCGTCGGCGTCCACGAGCAGTTCGTCGCGCCCGAGGCGGAACCGGCCGGTGCGGGTGCCGGGTTCGAGCAGCGCGGCCGGGCTCAGGTAGGTCCAGTCGACCTGCTCGTCGGCGCGGTAGAGCGCGAGCTGCTCGCCGCAGGCGAGGGCGATCGGGCGGATCGCGGCGGGGAAGCCCGGGGTGTCGACGAGGAGGGTGCCGCCGGTCCCGGGGACGGTGAGGCTGCCCGCGCCGCCGACGGCGAGCAGGCGCACGCCCGTCCCGGCGAGGCCGGCCAGCAGGCCCTTGGTGGCGACGGCGAGTTCGCCCTCGCTGCCCGGCGCGGGGCGGGTGGTGGTGATCACGACGTCCTGGCCGGCCGCGAGCCGCGCCACGTCCTCGGCGTCGCGGGCGTCGCCGACGGCTGTCGCCGCGGTGGCGGGGAGCCCGTGCGGCTTGCCCGGGTCGCGGACGACGGCGGTGACCTCGTGGCCGCGGGCGAGCGCCTCGGCGACGACCCGGCCGCCGACGTTGCCGGTCGAGCCGAACACGGTGATGCGCATGGGGGTTTCTCCTTCGAAGGGTTGGTGGAGTCAGGCGTTCTCGTGGACGGACGGCTTCGGCGCCGGACCGGCCTCCGCGGCGGTGGTGCGCGGGCGCTGCAGCTGGGCGGCGACCAGCGAGCCCAGGACGACGAGCGCGCCCAGGACCTGCAACGGCGTGAGGTCCTGTCCGAGGACGAGCCAGCCGAGCGCGGTGGCGACCACCGGGCTGAGCAGCGCGAGGAAGGACACCGAGTTCGGCGGCAGCGCCCGCAGCCCGCGGAACCACAGCACGTACGTCAGGGCCGCGCCGATGAGGCCGAGGTAGAGGTAGCCGAGCACGTTGGTGCCCGTCAGGTGGGACGGCGGGGCGCCCTCGACGACCAGGGCGGCCGGGACGAGCAGCAGCCCGCCGGCGGTGAGCTGCCAGCCGGTCGTCGCGAGCACCGGCGCGGGGGAGACCCAGCGCTTGGCGAGGACGAGGCCGGCGGCCATGACCACCGCGCTGCCGACCGCGGCGGCCAGGCCGACCGCGTCGAGCCGGGCGCCGGCCCGCAGCACGAGCAGGCTGACGCCCGCGACCCCGGCGATGCCGGACAGCACGGTGCGCAGCGTGATCCGCTCGCCCAGCAGCGCCGAGGACAGCACGGCGGTGACGAGCGGCTGGACGGCGCCGACGGTCGCGGCGATGCCGCCGGGCAGGCGGTAGGCGGCGACGAACAGCAGCGCCTGGAACAGGGCGATGTTGAGCGCGCCGAGGACGAGCGCCCGCCACCACCAGTCGCCCCGGGGGAGTCTGCGGGTGAGGGCGACGAGCAGGAGCCCGGCGGGCAGGCAGCGCAGGACGGCGGCGAGCAGCGGCCGGTCGGGCGGCAGGAGTTCGGTGGTGACGAGGTAGGTCGAGCCCCAGACGGCCGGGGCCAGTGCGGTCAGCAGCACGATGCCGAGTCGATGTCTTAGCACTAAGCCAATGTATCTCAGTGCTAAGGCATTTCCTGGCGCTCCGGTGGCGTGAGGTGGCTCACAGTTACCTCACCACTAAGGAACCCGGGGGGCGATCCCCTACCCTGGACCCGTGGCAGATCATGTGGACCGCGTCGTCGCGCAGTGGGGCGCCGAGCGCCCCGACCTGGACGTCTCCTCGATGGAGGTGTTCGGCCGGCTCAAGCGCCTCTTCCGGCTGGTGGACACGGAACTCAACCGCACCTTCGGCGAACACGGCCTGGACGCGGCCTCCTTCGACGTCCTCGCCACCCTGCGCCGCAGCGGGCCGCCCTACCGGCTCACCCCCACCGGCCTCATGCAGTCCGCCATGGTCACCTCCGGCGCCATCACCCAGCGCCTCGACCGTCTGGAGGCTCGCGGCCTGGTCACCCGCACCCGCAGCGAGCAGGACGGCCGCAGCCGTGAGGTCGCCCTCACCCCGGAGGGCCACGACCTCATCGACCGCGCCCTGCCGGCCCACCTCGCCACCGAGTACCGCATGCTCGCCGGCCTCGACGACGTGCAGACCGCCGCCTTCGTCGACGCGATGCGCACGCTCCTCGCCTTCCTCGGCGACAGCGCGGAGTGACGAGCCCTAAGGTATCGGCGTGAGTCTTCATCTGGTGGTGGGATACGGGCCCGCAGGGGCGGCCACGGCGCGGCTGCTGGCCGGGCGCGGACACGAGGTGCGCGTCGTCACCCGGTCGGGACGGCCCGCCGAACCCGGCATCGAGCACCTCGCGCTGGACGCCTCCGACCCCGCCCGGCTGACCGAGGCCGCGCTCGGCGCCGTCGCCGTCCACGGCTGCGCCGCGCCACCCCTGCACCGCTGGGCCGCCGAACTGCCGCCGCTGGCCGACGCGCTGTGCGCCGCGGCCGAGGCGAGCGGCGCGGTGCTCGTCCTGCTCGGCAACCTGTACGGCTACGGCCCGGTCGACGGCCCCCTCACCGAAGACCTGCCGCTCGCCGCGACCGGCCGCAAGGGCCGGGTGCGGGCGCAGGTCTGGGAGCGGGCACGGGCGCTGCACGAGGCGGGCCGGATCCGGGCCGTCGAGGTCCGCGCCGCCGACTTCTTCGGCCCCGGCGTGACGGACCGCGGCCACCTCGCCGCCCGCGTCGTGCCCCGCGTCCTGGCCGGCCGCCCCGTCGCGGTCCTCGGCGACCCGGACGCGCCCCACAGCTGGACCTACCTGCCCGACGTGGCCGCCGCCCTGGCCGAGGCCGCCGGCGACGCACGCGCGTGGGGCCGGGCGTGGCACGTCCCGACGCTCCCGCCGGCGTCGGCCCGCACGATGGTGGCCGGCCTCGCGGCAGCCGCGGGCACCGGCCCGGTCGCCGTCCGCCGCACACCCCCGGCCGTCCTCGCCCTCGGCTCCCTCGTCTCCCCGCTGCTGCGCGAACTGCGGGAGACGCTCTACCAGTTCGACCGCCCGTTCGTGATGGACTCCTCGGCCTACGAGTCCACGTTCACCCTGCGCGCCACCCCGCTGGAGGAGCAGTTCCGCGCCACGGTCGAGTGGTGGCGCGGGAGGCGCTGAGTCACGGCTTCACCGCCACCGCCTTGAAGAACGTGTAGTGGAACGTCCCGCCCGGGTCCGCCGTGCGGCGGAGGTCGGCGATGCCCTCGTCGAACGCGGCGGGGGCGGTGAGGCCGGCGGACAGGGCGTCGTCGCGGACGGACTCGACCATGGCGACGAAGGTGCGGCGGGTGAAGCCCTCGACGAGGGACGGGCGGGACGCGTCGGCGTACACCGTGCGGGGGCGGACGGTGACGTCGGAGAAGCCGGCGGCGCTCAGGAGCGGGTGCAGGCGGCGGCCGACCAGGGCGTCGCCGCCCGCGTCGGACTGGAGGCGGACGAGGTGGCCGACGGTGGCGCGGGCGGCCGGGCTGTCCGGGTGGAAGAAGGCCGACCCGTGGTCGCCCTCGATCACCGTGATCGTGCCGCCCGGGCGCAGCACGCGGCGCAGGGCGGCCAGGCCGGCCGCCGGGTCGGCCAGGTGCTCCAGGACGAAGCACAGGAAGACGTGGTCGAACGTGCCGTCCGGGAAGGGCAGTTCGTGCAGGTCCCCGTGGTGCCAGGCGACCTCGGCGGCGGGCGCGTGCGCCGCCACCCGGGCCTGCGCGCGGGCCAGGGACTCACCCGAGATGTCGGCCGCCGTCAGCCGCGCGCCGGGACTGGCGGCCAGCAGGTGCACGGTCTGCGCGCCCACCCCGCAGCCGGCTTCCAGGACCCGGCTCCCGGGCGGGTACGCGGTGCCCGCGTGGAGCAGGTCGGCGAGGGTGTTCGCCTGGTCGTCGAGGCGGCGGGCCTCGGTGTCGGAGTAGCCGTGGACGTACGGGCCGTCGTGGGTGGCGGTTTCGGTGGTCATGGCCTCAACCTTCGGCCCACAATGGCCCGGTGAACAGGTCCATAGGCGACGCTCCCGACCGGTCCAAAGCCGCCGACCCCGGCGCCGACTTCCTCCAGCTCGACACCGCCGAGGCCCCGCCCGGCGGACTCACCGACTGGCTCGCCCACCGCCTGCGCGAGGCGGTCGCCGACGGTCGCCTCCCGGTCGGCGACCGGCTGCCCGCGACCCGCGTGCTCGCGGCCGAACTCGGCGTCTCCCGAGGGGTGGTGGCCGACGCGTACCGGCGCCTCGCCGAGGAGGGGCAGGTCGCCGGGCGGGGGAGGGGCGGCACCGTCGTCGTCGCGGCCCCCGCGCCGCCCGCCCCGGCACCGTCCGTCGCCCGTCCGGAGCCCCCGCTGTTTTGCCCCGATCCCGGGCCCGAGGTGTTCGACGCCCTGCGTGCCGCCCCCGCCCGGATCGACCTCTCGCCCGGCCGCCCGGACCTCGCCGCCTTCCCCCGAGCCGCCTGGCTGCGCGCCGAACGCGCCGTCCTCGACGGCTTGTCCGCGCACGATCTCGGCTACGGCGACCCGCGCGGCACGCCGGAGCTGCGCCGGGCCGTCGCGCACTGGCTCGCCCGCAACCGCGGCGTCCGCGCCGACCCCGACGAGGTCCTGATCACCGCTGGAACCGCCCAGGCCCTCGCCCTGACCGGCCAGGCGCTCGGCCGGGCGGGCATCACCGAGGTCGCCGCCGAGGACCCGGGCTCGCTCGGAGCCCGCCAGCACCTCGCGCACTGGCTCGCCGCGACCCCTCCGGTCCCGGTCGACGCCGACGGCGTCCGGGTCGACGCGCTGCGCGCCACCGGCGCCCCCGCTGTCCTGCTCACCCCTGCTCACCAGTACCCGACCGGAGTGGTCCTCACCGGTGAGCGGCGGCGCGAACTCCTGCGCTGGGCGGGCGAGGGCGGGCTCGTCATCGAGGACGACTACGACGCCGAGCACCGCCACGACCGCCCGCCGGTGCCCGCCCTGCGTGCCGCCCTCCCGGACCGCGTCCTGTACGCGGGCAGCGTCTCCAAGCTGCTCGCGCCCGCCCTGCGCACCGGCTGGCTCCTCGTGCCGCCCCGCTTCCGCGAGGACGTGCTCGCCGCCAAGCGCTACGCCGACCTCGGCAACCCCGTCCTGCCGCAGCTCGTCCTCGCCCGGATGATGGAGTCCGGCGCGCTCGAACGCCACCTGCGACTGCTGCGCCGCCGCCACCGCAGCCGGCGGGACGCGATGATCGCCGCCGTCCGCCAGCACCTCCCCGGCGCCACCGTGCACGGCGCCGCGGCCGGGCTGCACCTGATGCTCACGCTCCCCGCGGGCCTCGGCTGCACCGACACCGAGCTGGCGACCGCGGCGCTCGCGCACGGGGTCAAGGTGCAGCCGCTGTCGTGGCACGCGCGGCTGCCGTACGCGCAGGGGCTGGTCCTCGGGTACGCGGCCGGTGCGCCGGGGGAGACCGCGGAGGGGGTGGCGGTGCTGGGGCGGCTGGTGCGTCGGTCGGGGTAGCCGGGGGCGCCGGGGCCGCTCGTGCCCGGCGCTCGGTGGAGCGCTTCAGGGTCTCGGCGAGGGCGGCGCCGGGGGTGCGGCCGATGAGCGCGGTGACGGTGCGGGTCAGGCGGGCCTGGTCGGCGAACCCGGCCGCGGCCGCCGCGGTCGCCAGGCCCGCGGCGCCGCTGTGCACCACGGGGGTTGAGACCGGTGGGCGCGCGGGTTCCGGTGTCGCGTATTCGGCGGCTCATGCCCCGAGGCACAACGCCGGGTAGGAGATCAGGCCGGCTGGTTGTGGTCTGGCATGATCGCGCGGTGAATGTCTGCTCTTCCCGCGCGCCCGCCAGGTCCTGCGCATCCAGCGCAGACGCCCCTGTACGGGGCGAGGAAGTGGTCCAGTGAGACCGTCTACGCCATCAGGGGATAGCCGCAGCTGGAAGGCTGCCGCACTGGTCGCTTCCAACGTTACAGCGTTTTTCCGGCACCGGGCTGACTACGTCGTCTACCAGTGGGAGAACTCCACAGATGTGCATACTCTGGGCAATAAGGTCGGTCCTGACGAGTGCATCGGCGTCTGGGTTGATTCATACGACGAACATCTCGTCGCAGAGGGGGCTGGTGCAAGGATCAAACTTGGAATGATTCGTCTTCCCACAGACTCCCAGGAATCTCCTCATGACACCCAGGAGGTTCAAAGCTGAGGCCGGATCCACCGGCCTGATGCCAGGGTGATCGTTTAGCCTGGCCTCGGAGATCCTGTTGTCGGCCGCCGCCCGCCGCGCCGAACGTGCGGTCGCGGCTGCCGAAGCGTGACGGCGGCGCGCACCGTCATGTGGGCGATGATCTGGGTACGCTGACGAACCGTACGCGCTCCCCGCGTGCGGAGTCCGTCCCGTTCCCGTCCGTCCCGTTCCGGGAGGCCCGATGTCCCCGCTCCGGCGTTCCGCCCAGCTCGTGGCGGTGCTCTCGGCCCTGGCCGCTGCGCTCGGGCCGGTCGTCCCGGCCGGCTCGGTGCCGGTGCCGGCCCGCGCGTCAGGTCCGGTGGAGAGGAGCGCCGCCATGCCGTCCACGCTCGACTCCCGACTGCTCGCCGGCCGCCGGATCGTCTACTCCTACCAGGGGCCGACCCCGTCGCCCGTGGTGCTCCGGGCGATCCGCGAGGGCCGGGCGGCCGGAGTGATCCTGTTCGGCGAGAACGTCACCAGCCCGGAACAACTGGCGGAAGCCGTCGGCCAGTTGCGGGAGGCTGCGGCGGAGTCGCCGGTGCCGGAGCCGCTTCTGCTGATGACCGACCAGGAGGGCGGCAAGGTCCGCCGGCTGCCCGGTGCGCCCGAACTCTCGGCCCGCGCCACCGGATTGTCGCCCGACCCGCTCGCCGAGGCGGCCCGCTCGGGCGTCGGCGCGGGGGAGAACCTCGCGGAGTCCGGCCTGAACGTCAACCTCGCCCCCGTGCTGGACGTCTACGACACCCCGGGCAACTTCATCGACCGCCACGAGCGCTCGTACGGCCGGGACCCGGCCGTGGTGGGCCGGCTGGGCAGCGCTTTCGCCGCCGCGCAGCAGGGTCTCGGGGTCGCCGCCACCGCGAAGCACTTCCCCGGTCTCGGCTCGGCCGCCCGGGACGAGAACACCGACGAGCGCCCGGTCACCCTGCCCGTGCCGCTCGCCGAGCTGCGGGCCCGCGGCGAGGAGCCGTACCGGGCGGCGATCGCGGCGGGCGTGCGCCTGGTCATGGCCTCCTGGGCGGTCTACCCGGCACTCGACGCCGAGCGCCCGGCGGGCCTGTCGCCCGCGATCGTGCGGGGCGAGCTCCGGGAGCGCCTGGGCTTCGGCGGCGTCACGGTGACGGACGCCCTCGAAGCCGGCGCCCTCACCCCGTACGGCGACACCGGCGCCCGCGCCGTCGCGGCCGCCGACGCCGGCATGGACCTCCTGCTGTGCTCGGCCCGCGACCCGCAGCAGGGCGAGGACGCGGCCGCCGCGGTCGCCGCCGCCCTGGACTCGGGCCGGCTGGACCGGGCGGCCTTCGACGCCTCCCTCGCCCGCATCACGGGCCTGCGCGCCGCACTCGACTGACGGCCGGCCTCAGGGCGCGGGCGGTGCGGCGCGCAGCCCGTCGAGGATGATGCGCAGATTGCGCTCCCACTGCTGCTCGTGGGCCCGGAGGCCCAGGGTGCGTTCGCCGGTCGCGGCGGCGGCGAGCAGGAACGGGACGTCCTCCCACGCGACGTCCGCGCGCATCGCGCCCGTCTCCTGGGCGCGTTCGACGAGCTGCCGGATCCGGCCCCGCAGGTCCGCCAGCTGCCGGGCGAGCGAGTCCCCGCAGGCCCCGCCGAGCGCCTCGCCGATGCCGCAGCTCTCGGCGCGCAGCCCTACGTAGGCCGCCGCGAACCCGCAGAACCCGTGCCAGGGGTCGGGGTCGGTCAGGGCGTCGTCGGCGCGGTCCGCGATCTCGCCCAGGAGCTCGTCGAGCAGCGCTTCGAGCAACACCTCCAGCGAGGGGATGCGCCGGTAGAAGGTGCCGACGCCGACGCCCGCCCGGCGGGCGATCTCGTGGGCCGAGACGCCGACGCCGACCTCGGCCACGGCGGTTCTGGCGGCCGCCACGAGGCGTTCGACGTTTCGCCGGGCGTCGGCGCGCGGGAGCCGGCCCGACGCGTCGGCGAGCAGGCGTTCCACGGTGCTGTCGCGCTGGGCCGGCGACGGCGCGTTCGGCGGTGCGTTCATGGGCCGATCCTAGCCGCTAACTGGACCAATCCTGTCCGCTTGGCTAGAGTCCCCGACAGGTCAAGCGGACAAGGTCTGTCCGTTTAAGGGTTGGGGGCTTGTCGTGGCACCTGTCGTGGAACCGCGGAAGATCCGGGTCGGCATCCTCGGGGCGAACCCCGACCGGGGGTGGGCGGTCCGGGCGCACCTGCCCGCGCTGCGGGCGCTGTCGCAGTACGAGATCACCGCGGTCGGCACCAGTCGCCCGGAGAGCGCCCGGGCGGCGGCCCGCGCCTTCGGTGCGGCGCACGCCTTCACGGACGCCGGGCGGCTGGCCGAGCACCCCGACGTGGACCTGGTCGTCGTCACCGTGAAGGTGTCCGCGCACGTCGAGCTGGTCGGGGCCGCACTGGCGGCCGGCAAGCACGTGTACTGCGAGTGGCCGCTGTCCCGGACCACCGGCGAGGCGGAGGCGCTCGCGGCGGCGGCCCGCAGTGCCGGCGTGCACCACGTGATCGGGCTCCAGGCGCGGTACGCCCCGGCGCTCGCCCATGCCCGCGAGCTGATCGCCGGTGGCGGC
Source organism: Kitasatospora sp. NPDC048722 (assembly GCF_040650235.1). NCBI lineage: Bacteria > Bacillati > Actinomycetota > Actinomycetes > Kitasatosporales > Streptomycetaceae > Kitasatospora > Kitasatospora sp. NPDC048722. The sequence goes on along the minus strand of NZ_JBEZGX010000002.1, from coordinate 152,224 downwards.
CTCGGGCGCGTCGCCTCGGCGACCGTCCACGCCGCCCGAGGCAAGGGCGCGGGAGGGCTGATTCCGGGCTGGGCTGCCTACACGCTCGACGGTGCCGCCGGTGCGGGGACCCTGGAGGTCGCGGGCGGGCACACGCTCGACGCGGTGCAGCACGTGCTCGGCGGGATCGAGGACCTGGCGGCGGTCACATCCGTCTCCCGGTCCGAGTACACCGTCGCCGAGACCGGCGCCACGGTCGTCGCGACCGGTCCCGACCGGCTGCACCTCGACGGGACCCTCGCCGGCGGCGCCCGCCTGTCGGTCACCGTCCAGGACGCCGAGGGCGTGGAGGCCGGGACGCGCCTGGAGGTCACGGGCACCGAGGGCGCCCTGGCGATCGTCTCGACCGGTCCCGGCGGCCCGGCCGGCATCCAGATCGGCGAGCTGCGCCTGTTGCGGGCGGACGCCCCCGGCGGTGCCTTCCGGGCGGTGCCGCTCCCCGACCGGTACCGGCTGCCCGGGATCGGCCGCGACGCCGAGGGTTTCAACGTGGCCCGGCTGTACGCCCGGCTGGCCCGCGACCTCCGGTCGGGCGAGCACGGCGCGCCCGACTTCGGCGAGGGCGTGCGGGTGCACCGCCTGCTCGACGCGATCAGGCGTTCGGCCGACGCGGGCGGTGCCCGGCGGGTTCTGGTCCGGCCGTAGGGCCGTCCCATTTCCCGGTTCTCCCCTCCGGTGGCGGCGGATCTGCCTGTAGTGTTCTGACGACACGTCACTTCGGCGGCCGAGCTCGGGAGTTGGCAGCGCCCGGCTCGGCCTCCGCGGCCGCGTCCGGGGTGGCCGCGCCCCTTCGGGGCCGTTTCGATGCCGTCGCGACCTTGCGCCGATGCTGTGACGACTTGAAGAATTCTTCATCTCCAAGGATGATGCTTGCCGGCCGTGCGCCCGCACCCGGCCGTCGACCCAGCCGCACACGAGGGAGGGAGCGGACGATGCCCGTCCCGCTGTACCAGGCCAAGGCGGAGTTCTTCCGCACGCTCGGCCACCCGGTCCGGATCCGGGTGCTGGAGCTCCTCCAGGACGGCCCCCGGCCGGTCCGCGAGCTGCTGGCCGAGATCGAGGTCGAGCCGTCCAACCTCTCCCAGCAGCTCGCGGTGCTGCGCCGCACCCAGCTGGTCACGGCCACCCGCGAGGGCAACACCGTGGTGTACGCGCTCAGCACCCCGGACGTCGCAGACCTGCTGCGGGCCGCGCGGCGGATCCTGACCGAGCTGATCACCGACCAGGGCGCGCTGCTCACCGAACTGCGCGCGCCCGGGGCGGCGCTGCCGGGCCGCTGAGGCGCCCGGCAGTCGTTCCGTCCGGCCCTCGCGCGCGCCCGGACCGCAGACCGTTCCACCCGAGGAGAACCCGCCGCCATGAGTGAGAGCACGCCCGACAGCACGAGCGAGGAGCAGCGCCGCCGCAAGGCGATGCTCATCCGTGCCGGCATCTACGTCTTCGCCACGCACCTGTTCGCCGGCTTCGTCCTGCTGCTGTTCGCGCTCGGCGGCCGGAAGTAGCCGAAGAGCTCCGTCCCGACCGTCCGCCGGCTAGTGGTAACGGCGGCTGGTGCTCGTCCAGGCCTGGACGCCCTCGACGAGTTCCCGGGTGCCGTCGAGGTACCAGTCGCTCTCCGGGTGCCGCCGCAGCAGCTCGCGGCGCAACAGCGCGCTCTCGTTGCGCAACTGCGCGACCCGGGCGCGGACCGCGCCGACGGCCCGCGTGCGGGTGCAGCCCCGCAGGCGCTGCAGCGTGAGCACGGTGTTGAAGGCGGCGGCGCCCTGGCGCTCCTCCCGCCGCAGCGAGTAGAGGTCGTTGATCAGCGTGGCGGCGTCGGCGGTGTGGGCGCGCAGCCGGTGCAGGACGGGTTCGGCGTGCAACGCGGCGGGGGCGTCGGCGCCGTGGACGCGTTCCAGTATGTTCATGAACGGGTAGAGGCAGCTGCCGTGGCGGCGCAGCCGCATCGTCTCGGCCAGGCCGAGCCGGGGGACGGTGCCGTGGGCGCGGTGCACGGCCTCGGCGGGGAAGGTCGCGAGGCAGGCCTGCCACTCGCGGGCGGCGCGGGCGCGCCAGGCGGGGGAGGCCGACTCCGTCTGGCGATGCCACAGTTCGTGCCAGGCGGCGGTGAGCGGGTCGTCCCCGACGGCCGGTGCCGTGCCGTCCAGCACGGCGATCAGCGGGTCGACGATCGCCCGGGCCTCGGCGGGCCGGCGGCCGGGCGAGCCGTCGAAGCTGTCGTCGAGGATGGTGAACCAGCCGAGGACGTCGATCAGGAGGTCGAGGTCGGCGCCCCGGGCGCGCGGGTACGCGTGGCCGATCAACTCCGGCAGGGTGTAGGCCTGGTAGCGGGGGAGCTCGGCACGGGTGAGAAGGCCGCGGTCGACCGCCCAGTCGGCGTGCCGGGCGGTGGCCGCGGCCAGTTCGGCGGCCGGGCGGGCGGGTCGGCGCACGGGGTGCGCGGCAGGTCGCAGGGCGGGCTGGTCGGTGGGCTGGTCCACGGGCTGGTCCGCGGGCCGGCGCGGGTCGGCCGGACACCGGCCCGCTGCGGTCTCCTGCCGACCCCGGCCGCTCTCGCGCGGCGCCAGCCGGACCCGCAGCCCGTGCGCCTGGACGGTCGTCCAGACCACCTCGCGGGCCGGCGCGCCGGGGACGGCCACCGGCCGCCAGCGGCGCAGGATCGCCGCCGTCGCGACGGTCAGTTCGGCCCACGCGAAGGCCTCGCCGATGCACTTGTGCTTGCCCGCGCCGAACGGCAGGTAGGACTGCCGCCCGGCGCCGCCGTCCTGCCACCGCTCGGGGCGGAAGGCGAGCGGGTCCGGGTGGCGGACCGGGTCGCGGTGCAGCGCGGTGAGGCTGTACAGCAGCTCGGTGCCGGCCGGGATCCGGTACGGACCGAGCTCGACGGGCACCTGCGCGGTGCGCATCAGGAACGCGTTGGGCGCGTGCAGCCGCACCGCCTCCTGGGCGACGGCGCGCGTGTACGTGAGGCGGGCGAGCGCCTCGGGCGTGGGGACGGTGCCGGTCGGCAGGTGCTCGTCCAGCTCGGCGAGGACACGGGCCTCCACCTCGGGGTGGCGCAGGAGCTCGTCGATCAGCCAGGTGAGGGTGGTGGAGACGGTCTCCGTCCCGGCGCCGAACATGGTGATGGCCTCGGAGCGCACGTCGGCCTCGGTGAGCGGACGGCCGGTGGCCGGGTCGGTCGCGGCGCGCAGCACGGCGGGCAGCGTGCCGGCCGGATCGCCGTTGGCCGGATCGCCCTCCGCCGTCCGGCCGTTGACGGCCTGGTCGACGACCCGGTTGAGCACCCGGACGGCCTCGTCGAAGCGCCGGTTGACGGGCAGCGGCAGCCGGGCCATGGCCGGGTGGGGGTAGAGCGACTGGACGATCTGGCCCTTGACCAGGTCCGGCAGCGCGCGGTGGAAGGCGAGCGTGGCGTCCTCGCTGAGCCGGGCGTCGAACAGGGAGCGGGTGACGATCTCCAGCGCGAGGTGGTTCATCTCCTTGGCCACGTCGAGGACCTGACCGGGCCGCCAGCGGGCGGCCCGCTCCTCGGTGACCCGGTGCATGACGGCGACGTACCCGGCCATCCGGTCCGCGCCGAAGGCGGGCTGGATCACCCGGCGGCGGTCGCGGTGGGCCTGGCCCTCCGACATCAGCAGGCCGTCGCCGAAGGCTGTTCTGAGGGTGTCCTGGACGGCGCCGCGCGGGCAGTCGTGGGCGTGGGCGGTGAGCAGCGCGTGGACGAGCGCCGCGTCGGTGACCACGCAGACGGTGCGCGGGCCGAGCCGGATGCGGACCACGCCGCCGTGGCGGGCCAGCGAGCCGAGGAAGCCGAGCGGGTCGCGCAGCAGGGCGGCCGCGTGGCCGAGGCCGGGGAGCGCGCCGGGGGCGAGCGGCGGGACGGCCGCGGGGGAGGGGGCTCCCGTGGCTGTCGGTGGAGTGGCCTTCGGTGGAGCGGCTGCTCTCGGCGTCCCCGGGGCCGCCGCCGTCCTTCTCGCCGCCGGTGTGCTGCTCGTCGCGAGTGTCTCCGTCGTCAGGGTCATGACACTACCTCTCACCAGATGGGCCGGTGCGGCGGTACCGCGGGATGCGCCGTCGCGTCGGCCGGGAGGCGGGGACCCGGTCAGCGCGGGCCCCGCGTGCGGGGCGCACGCCATAGGAAACGCGCCGTTCGCACGGGCGTTGCGCCGCGCGCGGGCGGATCACCCCAACGGGCCATCGGCGACACCCGCCCGCGCGTCCCCGGCGGCCGGCCCGCACGGCCGCCGCGACCTGCGGTGACGACGGTGCGCCGGTGCGCCCGGGCGTGCCCCGCGGGCAGGGTCTTTCGGCCCTCGCCGGTCGGCCGCGGGCGGGTCCAGCATGGTGGCGGACAAGGAGGTTCCCTGATGACCCGTCTGCGCCGCCGGCCCGCGCTCGACGTGCGCGTCGAGATCCGCGGCGAACTGCCGCGCGAGGACGCCGAGTACGTCCGGACCCGGGCGCTGGACCTGGTCGCCGTGCTCGGCCCGGGCACGCGCTCGGCCCGGGTGCGGCTCACGCGCCTGCGCGACCGGGGCGTCGGCCGGCCCGCCGTGGCGCAGGCCGGCGTGGAGCTCGACGAGGTCGGGCCGGTGCGGGTGCAACTCGCCGCCGTCACGGCCCGGGAGGCCGTCGACCTGGCGCTCGGCACCCTCACCGGCCGGGCCGGGCGGCTGCGCGAGCACGGCCACATCGGGCTCGCCGCCGTCCACGAGAGCGCCTACCGCCCGCAGTTCGCCGCCCGGCCGCTCGCCGAGCGGCGGATCGCCCGGCGCAAACCGGTCGTCCCGGCGCTGCGCACCCCCGAGCAGGCCGCGCGCGACATGCTCAGGCTCGACCGCGGGTTCCACCTCTTCACCGACGAGGGCAGCGGCCAGGACAGCGTCGTCCACCGCCACTCGCCGCTGGGCGGGATCGGGCTGCTGCGGGCGCTGCGGACCGAGGGCGGCGCCGTCTGCGAGACCCTCCCGCTCGACGAGCACCCGGAGCCGGCGCCCTGTCTCGACCTGCGCCAGGCGGCCCGGCAACTCTGGCTGACCGGGCGGCCGTTCGTCTTCCACACCGACCCCGGTGACGGCCGTGGCCGGGTGCTGTACCGCCGCTACGACGGCCACTACGGGCTGATCGCGCCCGTGCCCGACGCCGGCCGCCGGGACGGCTCGGTGTGATCTGCACCGTGCCTACACGAAGCTGGGGCCCGGGAGGTGAGGGCGGGACGGCCGGGGGGCAGGAATCCCCCCGTACGCCGCTCCGCCACCGAACCGGTCCGACGCCACGAGACGGGAACTGGGATCACATGGACTGCGACGACGAGGTCATGGTGACCGTCCGGATCAGCGCCGCGGAGCGGGCCCTGCTGCGTTCCCTGGCACGCGACCGCGGCGGGGACGTCTCCGACGTGGCGGTGGACGGCCTGCTGGACGTCATCACCGCCCTGGACGGCGACGCCGCCGCCCGCCGGCTGCGGCGCGTGCTCGCCCGGCCCGCGCCCTGTGCCGTGACGCTGTGGCTGCCGGCACCGGTCGCCGACCTGCTGCCGCTGCTGGGCGAGCGGATCTCCCGGACGGGCGGCCCGGCGGCGGGCCCGGCCAGCTCCGCGCTGTCCGCGGCCCTGCGGCTCTGGCTCGGTGGCGACCCGGCGGCGCTGGCCGTCGCCCTCGCCCGGTTGCGCTGCGGCCGGGGTGCGGTCCGGCAGGACCCGGGTCCGGCCGTGCGGCGGGCTGCGCACGCCGCCTGAGGCCGTCCGAAGCCGTCGCCTGAGGCCGTCCGAAGCCGCCTGACGTGGGCTGATGCCGCCCGCGATCAGGGCCCGTTCACGCGTCCCGAAGATTTTCGAAAGAAGTTTCTGTTATTCCCACCCGTCCCATCCGGTCTCCCACGTGTCGGAAGGCCCGGCGCCCGTCACCACGGGGGCGCGGGCCGTCGCACGAGGAAAGGAACGCGATGGGACACCGCAGCACGGAGCTCCGTCGACGCAGGCGCAGGCGGTTCACCCGCAGGACGACGCTGATCGCCGCGGCGGTCGCCGCCGGCCTGGTCGCGGGTGCGCTCGGCATCTCGACGGCGCTCGAACCGGCGGGCGGCCGCACCAACGCCACGGTCTCGGCGGACGGTCCGGTCCTGGGCAACCAGGCGGGTGTGGTGTCCGACGACGGCAGCGGCGAGACCGGGACCGCCGAGGGCGCGACCCAGGCCCCCGCGCCCAAGCGCGACCAGAAGGCCGCTCCGCTCAAGGAGATACCCAAGGACCAGCCCGACCGCGGCCTGGTCTACGCCGGTCTGACCCTGCCGAACGGCGACCGCTGCGCCGGGTCGCTCCAGGTCTCCGGCGGTCAGCTGTGCAGCCACGGCCCGGACGCCCCGCCGAAGGACGTCGACATCCACAAGGACGTCGCGCCGGTGGCCGCCGCGGCCGCCCAGGCGCCGGTGCTCACCCCGTCCGCCAACGCCCAGCCCCCGTCCGCCGCCGACCTGTTGAAGGGCGCCGCGCCGGTCCTCGACGCAGGCCAGAAGGCGCTGCTGGGCGACCCGGCCGGTGCCCCCCAGCAGACCACCCCCGCCGCGTCCGGCGGTTCGTCCGTGGTGTGCGAGGGTGACGGCAGCAGCGGCAACCGCATCCAGGTGGTGTACGTCCACGCCCCCGGCAACGACCGCTACGCCCAGTACCTGGCCTCCTTCAAGAAGTGGGCCGCCGACGTCGACGTCATCTACAACGCGAGCGCCCAGGAGACCGGCGGCGCGCGGCACGTCCGCTTCGTCACCGATTCCGACTGCTCCGCGTCCGTGCTGAACGTGCAGATCTCCGACGCGGCGCTCCAGGACTTCAACGCGAGCAACAACGCCCTCGCCGCGCAGGGGTTCAACCGCAAGGACCGCAAGTACATGATGTTCACCGATGCCAAGGTGTACTGCGGCATCGGCACCTTCGCCGGCGACGAGCGCCCCGGCCAGGACAACCTCAGCAACTTCGGTCCCTCGTACGGCCGGACGGACTCGGGCTGCTGGGGCGGGCACACCGCGGCGCACGAACTGGGCCACAACCTGGGCGCGGTGAACAACAGCGCGCCGAGCACCAGCAAGGGCGGCCACTGCGTCTACGACTACGACCTGATGTGCTACTCGGACTACCCGTACTACCCGCAGATGAAGCTCGTCTGCCCGGACCGCTCGCACTACGACCGGCTCGACTGCACGCACGACGACTACTACAGCACCGACCCGAAGCCGGGCAGCTACCTCTCCTCGCACTGGAACGTCGCCAACAACCGCTTCCTGATCACCGGCAACGGCGGTGGCACCGGCCCCAACCCCAACCCGTCGCCGACCGCCACTCCCACGCCGTCCCCGACCGCCTCGCCCACCCGGACCGCGTCGCCGTCCCCGACGCCCGGCGGCGGCACGACCGGCTCGCCTTCCCCGACGGCGACCGCCACCGGCAGCCCGACCGCGACCCCGACCCCGACCGGCACCCCCACCGCCGGCACCGGCTCGCCTGATGTGACGGTAAGCCAGATCACGCAGAACTCGGTCATGCTGAGCTGGCCGGGCGTCCCGAACGCGGCCGGCTACGACGTCCTGCTCGGCGGCCAGACCATCGGCACCGTCCGCGCCACCGTCGTCGGCCTCGTCCGCCTCGCCCCCGGCACCTCGTACAGCGTCGCGGTCGCCGTCCGCGACGCCGCCGGGTCCGTCGGCAAGCCGGGCCGCACCGTCACCTTCCGCACCGCCGCCGACGCCGGACGCCCGCAGCCCGGCACCCACTACACGATGGTCAACGGCCTCACCGGCCAGGCCGCCGACCTGTGGGGCAGCTCGATGAACGACGGCACCGTCGCCATCGCCTACCAGCGCACCGGCTACGCCAACCAGAAGTGGGCGTTCGAGGACGCCGGCGACGGCGCGGTGCGGATCAAGTCCGTCCGCTCCGACAAGTGCCTGCAGCTGGGCGGCGATCCGGTCGCCGGCCAGTACGTCGCACAGCAGCCGTGCTCCGACGCCGCCACCCAGAAGTGGCAACTCACCTCCTCCGGCGGCGGGTTCAGCCTGACCGCGGCCGGCAGCTCGCTGGTGCTCGGGGTCAGCGACCGCTGGTACTACGGTGGTTGGCTGCTGGAGCTCCAGCAGCCGAACGGCCAGCCGTACCAGAACTGGTCGCTGCAGAAGACCGCCTGAGTCCCCTGAGGATCCCGGGTGCGGCCGCCACCACCTCACCGGTGGTGGCGGCCGCACCCGCACCCGTTTTCCCCCGCACGCCCCACCCCCACGAGGAACCCCGCCATGCGCACCCGAACGCTCCTCGCCGCCCCCGCGCTCGCCGTGACCGCCCTCGGCCTCGCCGCCCTCCCCGCCTCCGCCCACGGCGACACCGTCCACCTGGAGATCCCCGGCCAGCAGAACGGCCACGTGACCACCGTCGCCACCTTCGAGAACGACCGCGACCCGGTCGTCGACGAGTTCGCCGGCACGCTCGCCGCGACCTCCGGCGACGGCCGCTCGGCCGGCCCGTGGGTGCTCGTCGCCGTCCCGGGCCGCCCCGGGACGTACACGACGCGCGAGACGCTGCCCGCCGGGCACTGGAAGGTCACCGTCGACTGTGCGTTCCCGTCGCTCGGGCACGGCGAGCGCGAACTCGACGTCGAGGCGGCCGCGATCACCGACCCGGCCCCGGCGATGACCGGCCCCGCCCCGGCCGGGCCGTCCCTCCCGCCGTCCCTCCCGCCGTCCGTCTCACCGGTCGTCAGCAGCGCCGCCCCCACGGCCGTCGCCGCCCCCGAAGCCGCCCACGCCGCCGCGCCGCCGGCTCACGAGACCACCTCGGACGCGACCACCTGGGCCGCCATCGGCACCGCCACCGCGGCCGTCGTCCTCGTCGCCGTCGGCTACTGGCTCCGCGCCCGCGCCGCCCGCCGCTGACCTTGCCGCCACGGTACGTGGTGGAACCGTCCGCTCCGCGCCGCCGTCCCTGCTCTCAGGACCGGCCGCCACCCGGCGGCCGGACGGACGAAAGCGAGCACAGCCTATGAAGAAGGTCCTCATCACCGGCGGAGCGGGCTACATCGGCAGCACGGTCGCGTCCACGCTGCTCGACCGGGGAGTGACCCCGGTCGTGCTGGACGACCTGTCCAAGGGCCGGGCCGAATTCGTCGAGGACCGGATCTTCTACCAGGGCGACATCGCCGACCCCGAGCTCCTCGACCGCGTGTTCGCCGAGCACCCCGACATCGACGCCACCCTGCACTGCGCGGCCCGGATCGTCGTCCCGGAGTCGGTGGCCAAGCCGCTGTACTACTACCGGGAGAACGTCGCCAAGACCGTCGAACTCCTCGACTCCCTCCAGCGCCACCACTGCACCCGCGTCGTCTTCAGCAGCTCGGCCTCCATCTACGCGCCCACCCCGGACGGCCGCGTCGACGAGACCTGCGCCGTCGACGCCCAGAGCCCGTACGCGCGCACCAAGCAGATGATGGAACGCATCCTCCAGGACTGGACCCGCGGCGAGGACGCCGAGGACCAGCGCGTCATCACCCTGCGGTACTTCAACCCGATCGGCGCCGACCCGCAGCTGCGCACCGGCCTCCAGGACCTCCACCCCTCGCACGCCCTCGGCAAGCTGATCGAGGCCCACGGCGACGGCACCCCGTTCACCGTCACCGGCACCGACTGGGCGACCCGCGACGGCTCCGGCATCCGCGACTACATCCACGTCCAGGACGTCGCCGACGCCCACGTGGCGGCCCTCCTGCGCTTCGACGAGGTGATCGCCCCGGCCGCCGCCGAGCGCTACCGCGTCGTCAACGTCGGCACCGGCGAGGGCACCACCGTCCGCGAACTGGTCGCCGCCTTCGAAGCCGCCGTCGGCACCCGCCTCGACGTCCGCGAGGCCGGCCCCCGCCCGGGCGACGTCATCGGCTGCTACGCCGCCGTCGACACCGCCGAATCCCTCCTCGGCTGGACCCCGCGCCGCACCATCACCGAAGCCGTCGCCGACGCCCTGGCCTGGCGAGCCAAGTGGACCACCCACCTGAGCACCACCGCTCCCTGACGGCCCGGGTTCGGCTACCCGGGCCCGCCGGTCACTTCACCGCATCCGCCGACTTCTGCCAGTTGTCGTGGAGGCGGTCGAGGTACGACTGCGCCTGCGAGCCCGGTCTGGCGCCGCGGGCGAAGGCGAGCATGTTGGAGGAGCCGGTGTTGTAGCCGAGGGCGAGGAGTTCGTCGCGGGTGTAGGGGCCGGTGGGTTTGGCGGGGAGCTGGTCGGCGAGGTCGCGCAGGTGCCAGGACTCGGCCTGGACGGCGAGGTTGCGGTCGTCGGGGAGTTCCTCCCAGCGGCGGGAGGCGAAGTCGCGGCCCTTCTTGGTGTCGTCGAACGCGGCGCGGTGCATGTTGGCGATGCCGAAGGAGGCGTCGGGCTTGCTGCGCTGCCAGGCGCGTTCCAGGTCGGGGTCGTGCGGCTTGTAGGACTCGTTGTAGAGGATCGCCATCACGAGCTGCGGGTTCACGCCCGCCTGGGCCGCGTACTCGCGGACGGGCTTCGCGTAGTCGGCGGGGTCGTAGTCCCGCGGGGAGGACGGCGCAGGGGGCGATGAAGGGGCGGACGCGGCGGACGAGGAGGAGACCGAGGGTGCGGAGGGCGGGGCGGCCGGTGCACCGGGGTGGTCGCCGCCGCGGATCATGCCCCAGCCGACGGCGACCACGAGGCCGACGGCGATCCAGCGTCCCCAGCGCGGTCCGCCCTGTTCTTCGCTCACTGTTGCCGGCCCCTCCCCGTCCGTCCGGAATTCCGTTCGATGTCCGTGCAGGTGGACGCCTGTCCGGCGGGTGCTACTCGCCCGGCTTCTGCTCGCCGTCGAGGTTGCGGAGGAAGTCCTTGGCCTTCTCGACACCGGTGTCGATGTGGCCGCTGTACTTGCCGTCCGTCCGGTCGTCGATGGCGTCGCCGACCTTGTCCAGACCCTGCCCGATCACGTCGCTGTGCTCGCGGGCGAGGTCGGTGGCCTTGTCCGCGAGGTTCTTCAGACTCTCAAACATGGTGACGCTCTGCTCCTCTGATGCGTTCCTGTTGATGTGCCGACGTGGCGGGGGGCATGATCGTTCGGATCATGACGATCCTAGCGACGGCCACCGGGTGGTTCGCCCGTGCGGAGCGCGGCGGGTGACTTTGCCGAAATGGGTTTGTATGCTCCAGTCCCACTTCTACAGCGCTGTAGAAGTGGGAACCGCTGCCTGGACGCTCCGCGTCCCGGCACGCAGAGCGGCGCGCTCGCGCCGCGGCAGCCGAAACGATCGAGGGAAGTGCGCATGGCCGGGCAGCGGGCGAGAACGCCGTACCAGGAGGCCGGGCCGCGCCCCGACGACGCCGCCGTCCCCGCACAGCGGTCGCGTCCGGCGGGCGCGGGCGAGCAGACTCCGGCGGGCGGCCCGCGGGGCCAGCGCGCGAACGCCGCCGCGCGGCGCAAGCAGCAGGCGCAGAAGCGCGGAAGCCTCGTGGCGGTCGTGCTGGCGATCGGCCTGCCGCTGGCCGGCGCCGTGGCGGACGAGCTGGGCGGCCCGGGAGTCGGCATCTTCTTCGCCGTGGCCGCAGTCCTCGGCACGGGGCTCGCCGCGCTCCTGTGCAGCCCGGCGGGCCGCTGGTGGGTGGTGACCGGCGCGCCGCTCGTGGTGCTGGTCACGGCCTCCGCCACGGAGTACGTGTTCAACGGTGACAACTACCAGAACACCAAGCAGCTCGGCACGGGCGCGCTGCGCTGGGTCGTCGGGGCGTTCCCGGTGATGGCGGCGGCGGTGGTGGCGGCGCTCGTGGTGATCGTGGCCAAGGCCGTGGTCGAACGACGGCGGCCGGAGGGCCGGCAGCCGGAGGCCCCGGCCGGTGGCGGCGGGGCACCCGACGGCAACCGGAGGAGTCGACGTGGCTGACCGCAGGACCCCGCGCGGGCGGGCCCCGCGCAGCGGACCGGCGCCGCTGGCGGTCGCGGCCCGCACCATCGCCTGCGCCGTCTCGGTGGCCGTGCTCGGGGCGAGCGGCTTCACGTGGTACGAGTACCGCAGCCTCGACGACGGCATGACCAAGTCCGGCGCGCTCGGCGAGGCCAAGAAGAACGCCCCGCCGCACCTCGACAAGTCGGTGAACCTGCTGCTGATCGGCCTCGACAGCCGCAAGGACATGGACGGCAACGACCTGCCGAAGCAGTTCGTCGAGGACGAGCTGCACGCCGGGTCGAGCGAGATCGGCGGGTACAACACCAACGCGCTGATCGTCCTGCACATCCCGGCCAACGGCGGCAAGGTCACCGCGCTGTCCGTCCCGCGCGACGACTACGTGCAGACGGTCGGCGCGGACGGCAAGATGCACAAGATCAAGGAGGCGTACGGGATCGCCAAGGAGGCCGCCGAGGCGAAGCTCGCCAACAAGGGGCTCTCCAAGGCGGAGCTGGAGCGGCAGAGCCGTGAGGCGGGGCGTTCGGCCACCATCCAGACGGTGCAGAGCTTCCTGGACGTCCCGATCGACCACTTCGCCGAGGTCAACCTGATCGGCTTCTACGACATCGCCAAGGCGGTCGAGCCGATCCAGGTCTGCCTCAACCACCCGGTCGACGACCCGATCATCGCCCGCACCGCGAGTCACGAGGGCGGCGGCACCGGGCTCAAACTGCCCGCCGGCATCAGCTCGCTGAACGCCGCCCAGGCGCTCTCCTTCGTCCGCCAGCGCCACCACCTCACCAACGGCGACCTCGACCGCACCCACCGCCAGCAGGCGTTCATCTCCTCGGTCGAGTACAAGCTCAAGCAGCAGGGCATCCTCAACGACTTCGGTCAGATGCAGAAGCTGTTCGGGGTGGTGAAGAAGGACGTCGTCATCGACAACGAGTGGAACATCCTCGACTTCGCCCAGCAGGCGCCCAACCTCACCGGCGGCAACGTCGAGTTCAACACCCTGCCGATCACCGGGTTCAAGACGGTCGGCGGCCAGGAGGTCAACACCGTCAACCCGGACCTGATCAAGAAGATCACCCGGCAGCTCTTCAGCCGCGACCCGGCGCCCGTCCAGGCCGCGCCCGACGCGGGGGACGCCGCCGCCCCGAGTGCCGCGCCCACGACGGCCGCGGCGACGCCCGCCAAGGACAAGTCGACCGTCGACGTCCTCGCGGTGACGGCCGCCGGGCCCGGCGCGGCGGCCAACGAGTCCAAGGCGCTCACCGAACTCGGCTACCCGGCGGGCAAGGTGGGCGACGCGACGGGCAAGGCGAAGACCACCACGGTCACGTACGGCAACGGCGCCAAGGCCGACGCCCAGGCGATCGCGGCCCGCTACGGCGTCACCGCGACGGCGGCCTCGGGCGTGCCCGCCGGGCACGTCATGGTCACGCTGGGCAGCGCCCGCGCCGCCACGCCCAGTGCCCCGCCGTCCGCCGCTCCCTCCGGCGATCCGGGCGACCCGGCGGCCGGCCTCCCGATGCAGGGACCGGCGGTCAAGGCGGGCGGCATCCCCTGCGTCGACTGACGGCCGGAGCGTTCGCTGGGCGGTGGCCGGAGTCCGGGGCCGCCGTCCCGCGGCCGGCCCCCGAACGCCCGCCGGTCTCGAGGGGAACCGATACCCTGGGTGACCGGAACGACCGAGGAGGAGGGGCGGCGGACGTGCCGAAGCGCACCACGCACGAGGAGTCGGCCTGCCCGGTCGCCCGCCCGCTCGACGTCGTCGGCGACGGCTGGACGCTGCTGATCGTCCGCGACGCCTTCGACGGGCTGCGGCGCTTCGGGCAGTTCCAGAAGAACCTCGGCCTCGCGAAGAACGTCCTGTCGGCGCGCCTCGCCAACCTCGTCGCGAACGGCGTCTTCGAGCTCGCGCCCGCCGCCGACGGCAGCCCGTACCAGGAGTACCTGCTCACCGAGAAGGGCCGCGCGCTGTTCCCGGTGGTCACGGCGCTGCGGCAGTGGGGCGACCAGTGGTTCTTCGGGGCCGACGAGCCCCGCGCGCGCCTGGTGGAGCGGGAGTCCGGCGCGCCGGTCGCGCCGGTGGAGGTGCGGGCGGCGGACGGCCGGGTGCTCGGGCCGGACGACACCCGGGTGCTGCTGCCCTGAGGCGTGCCGCTGCCACCGGCGGGTCGAACCGCCGGTGGCAGCGGGGGAGTCACGCGATCAGGGGGTTGGGGCCGAGGCCGTTGCGCAGGGTGGCAGCGTGGACGGGGCGGTGGTCGCGCACGTCGCCGTCGGCGTGTGGACCGTCGGCGTCGTGGTGCCGACGGATGTCGTGCCCGCGGACGTCGTCCTGAGGGACGCGGTCGCCGTGGGCGGGCACGTCGGCAGCGTGCCGGGTGTGCCGGGCGGCCGACACGTGGCCGTCGACGTCGGAGTTCCCGGGGATGTGGTGGTCGCCGTCGCCTTCGTTTCGGACGGGGTGCCCGAGGAGGACGACGGCCCGCCCGACGAGGTGGTCGAGCCGGAGGTCGTGGACCCGGAGGTGGTCGAGCCGGAGGTCGTCGAGCCGGAGGTCGTGGACCCGGAGGTGGTCGAGCCGGAGGTCGTCGAGCCCGAGGTCGTGGACCCGGAGGTGGTCGAGCCGGAGGTCGTCGAGCCCGAGGTCGTGGACCCGGAGGTGGTCGAGCCGGACGTCGTGGTGCCCGAGGTCCGT